>JBDONV010000048.1:0-3458 GCA_039831165.1 Nautiliaceae bacterium
ATTTTATTAAAAAAGCTAAAAACCTTGAAGAGATACTTCATAGGGCGTCTCAGAGGTTAAGACCTATACTTTTAACATCCATTACCACGTTTTTTGGACTTTCAACACTTATGTTTTTTCCTTACGGACAAAGCGCTATTTTACAGCCTTTAGCGATTGCCCTTGGGTTTGGTCTTATGTGGGGGACATTACTCAATCTCTTTTATCTGCCCGTATTTTATTATATACTTAATAAAAACAGAATTTCAGGTAAAAAAGGTATTTTTAATAAAATATTTAAAGGTAGGGTGTGAGAGTATATTTTAAAACTTTTGGTTGCAGGAGCAATATTTTTGATACGGAGCTTATGAAAAATTTAATAGATGCAAATATAGTAAAAACCGAAGCAGAAGCCGATTTGATTATTGTGAATTCCTGTACCGTTACCAATTTTGCCGACAGGGATTTAAGAAACTATATAAATAAATGGCAAAATAAAAATATTATTTTAACGGGATGCGGTGCCTATACGCAAGGCGAGAGATTATTTAAAGAGGGAAAGGTCAAAGCGGTTTTGGGGCATAAATATAAAGAAGAGATAAATAAATTTTTGGATTTTAGAGGTATAAAACTTGGGGATTTTAATTTTATAAATAGAAAAATCGTGGAGAATTTCGATAAAACCAAGGCTTTTATAAAAATTCAGGAAGGATGTGACTTTGAGTGCGCTTATTGTATAATTCCAAAAGTAAGAGGGAGGGCACGAAGCCTTGATGAAAATCTTATTTTGGATGAAATTAAGAAATTAAGGGATAAAGGTATTAGCGAATTTGTTTTAACGGGTATTAATATGGGGAGTTATGGAAAAGATACTGGTACATCCCTTAGCCGTTTGATTGAAAAGATAAGCGATATAAGAGGAGTTAAAAGAATAAGGCTTGGAAGTTTAGAGCCTAGCCAGATTGACGAAAGATTAATTGAATTAACCCAAAACGGCGTGCTTGAGAAACATCTTCATATTGCTTTACAGCATACAAGCGACAGGATGCTTAGAATTATGAAAAGAAGAAACAGGCTCTCTTTTACATTGCCTTTATTTGAGAAACTTTCTTCTTTAGGTATTGCTTTAGGTACGGATTTTATTGTGGGGCATCCCGGAGAGAGCGAGGAGATATGGTCTGAAGCGCTTGAGAATTTTAAAAAATATCCTATAACTCATATTCATGTTTTCAGATATTCTCCACGGGACGGAACTTTAAGTGCTATGATGAAACAGGATGTGAGGGGTGATACGGCTAAAAAAAGAGCTAAAATTTTAGAGGAAATCGTTAAAAAAAATAATTATAATTTCAGAAAAGAAAAAGGGGAGCTTTTAGTGCATATAGAGGATTTTAAAAACGGATATTCAATAGGATATGACCAATATTACAATAAAATGAAAATAAAAAAAGAGTTTCAAAAAGGAGAGTGGGTGAGAGTTAAAGAGTATAACGTAAAGGAAGAGGGAAATGTCAAAGAATAAAAATCTGGCGGTTATATCGGTAATAATAGCAATTTTAACAGCTCTTTTGATTAGTGCGGGTATTAAATCTGGAGATTTAAATGCAAGTGTGCTTTTTTCTCAGATTGTAGGGGTTATTATTGTTTTTGCATTTTTTATATTTTTTATTTTGCTTGTTAAAAAATTGGCTCCCCAAAATCAACCTCCTCAACAGGTGCAGGTTGAAATGAATACGGGAATTGAAAAAGATTTTGTCATAAGGCCGATTACTTCAAATTATACTTTTAAAGACGTGGCAGGTATTAATGAGGTAAAAGAAGAACTTATAGAAATAGTGGATTTTTTAAAAAATCCTGAAAAATATAGAAATTTTGGGATAAATCTTCCAAAAGGAGTACTTCTTGTGGGGCCTCCTGGAGTCGGTAAGACTTTAATTGCAAAAGCTTTAGCCGGGGAAGCCGGTGTGCCGTTTTTTTATCAAAGCGGTAGCAGCTTTGTTCAGATGTATGTGGGAGTTGGGGCTAAGAGAGTTAGAGATTTGTTTTCAAAAGCAAAAGCTATGGCTCCAAGTATTATTTTTATCGATGAAATCGATGCTATAGGAAAAGCCAGGGGTAATCTCAGAAACGATGAAAGAGAGGCTACGTTAAATCAGCTGTTAACAGAAATGGACGGATTTGAGGGAAGTGAGGGGGTTATTGTAATAGGTGCTACAAACAAGGTTGATTTGCTTGATGAAGCACTTCTTAGACCCGGAAGGTTTGACAGGCGAATTTTTGTCGAACTTCCGGGACTAAAAGATAGAATGGAAATATTAAAAGTTCATCTGAAAAATAAGCCTTTTAAAGGAAATCTTGAGAATATAGCAAAAATGACAGTAGGTTTTAGCGGAGCGGCTCTGGCTTCTTTGGTAAATGAAGCTAGTATTTATGCGTTAAAACAAAATAAACCTTTTATAGAGGAGAGTGATTTTTATGCCGTAAAAGATAAAGTTTTAATGGGTAAAAAGAGATTAAACACATATTCTCCTAAAGAAAAAGAGATACTAAGTTATTATCAGGCTGCAAAAGCCGTAATAGCGGACTGGCTAGGAGTTGATTTTGAGAGAATATCGCTTGTAAAAGACGATTTTAAAGAAGAAGATAAAGAGATTATCTCAAAAACAGAAATAATGAGCAAAATAGAAACCCTGCTTGCGGGAAGAATAGCCGTAGAAGACAGATTTAACGAAAAATATTCAAACGCTCATAAGGATATAAAAAAAGCCCGTGAGCTTGCTTTAAGGATGATAAAGGATTACGGTATGGGTGAGAATATAGTTGGGGATGAGAGTGAAGTTGCAAAAATATTAGAAGAAGCGTATAAAGAAACAAAAGTTTTATATGACAGTAATCTTTCGGTTATAGAAAAAGTATATGAAAAAATGCTCAAAGACGAAATTATTCATAAAGAGGATATGAAAAAAATAAGAGATGAAATATTTTAGCGGTTTTTGTCTTTGCGGTGAAAAAGAGCTTTTTAAAGAGTATATCGAAGATAAAGAGTTTGTAGTAGCGGGCTTTAGTAAAGGAGCCCAGGAAGCTTTGGATTATATTTTAAATACAGATAAAAGAGTAGATAAACTTCAGCTTCTATCTCCCGCTTTTTTTGAGTATAATGAGAAAATTATTGAATTAAATCTCGAAGCCTTTAAAAAAGATAAAGAAAAATATATAAAAAATTTTTTAAAAAAGGCTGGAATTCCAGATATGAAATATATATGCAATTGCAATTTGGAAGAGTTGAAAAAATTATTTACTTTTAAATGGGAAAAAATAAAAAGAGTTAAAGGTATAAAAATAGAAATATTCCTAGGAGAATATGATAAAATTTCGGCTTCAAAAAAAGCCTGTGAGTTTTTTAAACAGTATGGAGACGTGTATTTTATAAAAAAAGCAAATCATTTTTTAAGGAGTTAAATTGCACCAGCGGCAGAAAA
>JBDONV010000082.1:0-11859 GCA_039831165.1 Nautiliaceae bacterium
GTTCTATAAATTCGGGAATTTCTCTTCCCCTTTCCCCTATAAGCGCTATTACTTTAATAGGCGCCGCGCTTCCTTTTACTATCATACTCATAAGGGTGGATTTACCTACACCGCTTCCGGCGAATATTCCGAGTTTTTGACCTTTTCCGCATGTTAAAAGTCCGTCTATGGCTTTTACCCCGGTAGGAAAGACTTCGTTAATTACGCCTCTTTCAAGAGGAGAGATGGGTTTTTTTATAATAGGATATTTTGTTTTATATATTATCGGTCCCTTACCGTCTATAGGTCTTAAAAGGGGGTCTACCACTCTTCCAAGAAGGCCGTCTCCTACCGGGACTTCCATGCCTCCTTCGTCGAGATATATTTTATCCCCTATTTTTATACCTTCAAGAAAAGAAAAAGGGGTTACGGTAAATTCTTTTTCCTCAACTCCCGTCACCATCCCTAAAACTTCTTTGTTTTCAGAAGAAATTCTTACTATGTCCCCGATACTCGGGCTAAGGCCGGTTGCTATAAGATTAATCGGGTTTATTCTTTTTACAAACCCGAAAGGTTTTGAGAGAGGTTTTTGCTTAATTGTTTCTTTTATATGTTTTAAGGTCAATAAACTCTCCTAAAAATGGGTTTGTATAGGTGCGTTTATTATATTGAAAAACTCTTCTCTCGTTTTTTCTTCAAGAAAAATTCCTCTAAGGGCGCTGCTTGAAGTATAAGAGTGTTTTGTTTTGACTCCTCTCATCTCCATGCACATATGTCTGGCATGAATTACAACCCCGACTCCTTTTGGTTTTACTACTTCCATAATAGCGTCTGCTATTTGTTCAGTTAGTTGTTCTTGAATTTGAAGACGTCTGGCGAAAACTTCCACCATTCTTGGGATTTTACTGAGCCCTACTACTTTTTTGTTCGGAATGTAGGCTACATGGACTCTTCCGAAAAAAGGAAGAATATGGTGTTCGCACATTGAATAAAACTCTATGTTTCTGACAACGACCATTTCGTTGTTGCTGGATTCAAACAAAGCTTCGTTAAGGACATCTTTTGGGTTTTTAAAATATCCGCTGCATATCTCCTCAAATGCTTTGGCCACTCTTTTAGGGGTTTTTACAAGACCTTCTCTGTTTACGTCTTCCCCTATGGCTTCTAAAATCATTTTTGTAGCTGTTTCTATTTTTTTCAAATCAACGCTCATAAGCCTTCCTTTTGAGTTTTGTAAACTTTTTTGGTATTATACCTTTTAAAAAAGGAATATTAATGGTTGAAGTACAAAAAATAGATTCTGCTAATAGTGTTATTAAAGCGAAAATAGATAATGAGACTTTAGAAAAGAAAAAAGAAAAAATAGCTAAAGAGATAGCCAAAAAAGCTAAAATCCAAGGATTCAGACCCGGAAAAGTTCCTGTGAAAGTAGTTAAAAAAATGTATGCCGAAGATATAGAAAGAGACGCTGTAAGCGAAGCCGTAAGAGAAGTTCTTGATGAAGGAATTAAACAGCTTGGAGCAACTGACGTAATAGGGGAGCCTCAGGTAACTAAATTTGACAAAAAAGAAGACGGAATTGAGGTTGAAATCAAAGTTTACACAAAACCTGAAATTAATATAGACGATTCTTATAAAGAGTGCGTACCTGATGTTGAACTTCCTGAAGTTAGCGAAGAGGAGATTCAAAAAGAGCTTGAAAATATAGCAAAAGCCGAATCAACTACAAAAGTAAGCGATAAAGAAATCCTTGAAAAAGGTGATATAGCGGTAATTGATTTTAAAGGTTATATAGACGGTAAACCTATGGAAAACGGAAGTGCCGAAAGTTATCCTTTAGAAATAGGAAGTGGAAGTTTTATTCCGGGATTTGAAGAGCAACTTGAAGGTATGAAAGTTGGCGAAACCAGAAAAATAAAAGTAAAGTTCCCTGAAAATTACGGAGCTAAAGAGATTGCCGGAAAAGAAGCGGAATTTGAAGTTACTTTACAGGAAATTCAGGAAAAAGTACCTGCCGAAATAAATGATGAATTGGCTAAAAAATATTTAAATAACGAAAATGCTACGGTTGAGGATTTGAAAGAATACGTAAAAAATTCTATTCTTCAAAAGAAAAAAGCCGAAGTTTACGCTCCTTTAAAAGAAAAAATTCTTGAGTGTCTTGTTGAAAAATATGATATAGATTTACCTGAAAATATAGTAGAACAGGAAGTTGAAGTTATTATAGGTAACGAAGCCGCAAAACTTACACCGGCCGAGCTTAAAGAACTTCAGACAAATCCTGAAAAACTTGAAGAGTTTAGAAACAAATTTAAAGATGAGGCAAAAGATAGAGTAAAATTAACTTTTATTATAGACGCTATAGCTAAAAAAGAAGGTGTTGAGGTCAGTGATGAGGAACTTTCTCAAATTATTTTTTATGAAGCTTTAATGCAAGGACAAAATCCTCAAGATATGATAAAATATTATCAGGAAAACGGACTTATACCTGTGCTTAAAATGAATTTGGTTGAAGAGAAACTGTTAAATAAACTTTTGGACGAAAAGGTTAAAAGTTGAGTATTTTAATACCTACCGTTATAGAAAAAACGGGAAGAGGCGAGAGGGCGTATGATATTTACTCCCGCCTTTTAAAAGACAGAATTATTATGCTTCAGGGTGAAATTAACGATCATACGGCAAGTCTTATAGTTGCTCAAATGCTGTTTTTGGAGGCTGAAAATCCTGAAAAAGATATTTATCTGTATATAAATTCTCCGGGGGGAGTCGTTACCAGTGGGTTTGCTATTTATGATACGATGAATTATATAAAACCAGATGTCGTAACTATTTGTATGGGACAGGCCGCTAGTATGGGAGCTTTTCTTTTAAGTAGCGGCGCAAAAGGAAAACGATTTGCCCTGCCTCATGCGAGAATTATGATTCATCAGCCTTTAGGGGGAGCTCAGGGACAGGCAACCGATATAGAAATACATGCTAAAGAAATTTTAAGAATGAAAAAAGAACTTAATAAAATTTTGGCTGAAAATACTGGACAAAGTGTTAGAAAAATAGAAAAAGATACCGAAAGAGACTTTTTTATGAGTGCAGAAGAAGCACTTAAATACGGACTTATCGATAAGGTTCTTAAAAAAAGAGAGATATGATGGGCGATAAATATTCAACTCCTTTTACGGCTCCTGATTTAAGTGATGCGACAACTCCTTTAGAGAAGTTCGCTAAGAAAGTACTGGATAAAATAATAGAGGACGGGACCCCTCCTATTCCTTATTATTACAAAATATATTTTTTAAATATGCTTGACGAAGAGCCGCTTGAGTTTAGAAAACAGGTTTATGAGCTTATGTCGATTGAAGAGAGTAATGAATTAGAAAAAGATTTTGAGCTTGAAAAAAAACTTAAAATTTCTTTTAAATATTCAAAAGAGCTTCTTCAACATACCGCTTTAATGTATAAGATTTCTGCTTCCGTAAAAGATTTGATAAAAAAACATCTTGAAGAGATTTCCCATATAACCTCTCCTAAAGCAATGGAAAAAATATTAAATCAGCTTTCTATGAAAATTGATAATATTTATTCTAAGATGGAAAATGAACTAAAAATCGTAAAACAGCTTTACGCAAAAAATGTAGAAATAGTAAAGGATATCGAAAGCAATTCTATGTTTGACCAACGATACGGAGTTTATAATAAAAATTATTTTTTAAAAATTCTTAAAAAAGAGATAGCTTTAATAGAAAAGTTTGCTCATACAAGTTCTATTGTAACTATTAAATTAAAAGATGAAGTTGCTGAAAAACTTTCAAATGAAAAAAGCAGGATACTTGCAAATAGAAGTATTGCAAAAATTATTTTGAAAACTTCAAGAAGAACGGATGTTGTAGCCCATCTTGGAGACGGAATTTTTGCAATGCTTCTAAGACATACAGACAGAATAGGAGCTGGAAAAACGGTTGAGAGGCTTGCTGATATGATAAGCAATTCGGCTGTATTTTTAGAAGGTGAAGAACTGGAACTCCAGATTGTGGCGGGTGTTGTTGAAATGAAAGAGAAAAAAACGCCTGATGAGTATGTTGCAAATGCTCTTGAAGCTATGAAAAAAGCGGAAGAAGAAAATATACTTTATATTGTATATGAGGATGAATAATGGCTATTTTAGATATTGTTACTTATCCTAACAAAATTTTAAAACAAATTTCGAAACCCGTTGAGAGGTTTGATGGGGAACTTCATAAACTTCTTGATGATATGTATGAAACAATGATTGCAAAAAACGGCGTGGGACTTGCGGCTATACAGGTAGGTATTCCAAGAAGAGCCCTTATTATAGATATCGGAGATGAGGAAGGAAAACAGTCTAAAGATACGTTAATAGAGGTTATAAATCCTGAGTTTTTGGTTTGGGATGGTACTTATAAAGATACGGAAGGGTGTTTAAGTGTTCCTGATTATTTTGACGAAGTGGAAAGATACGCAACCGTTAAAGTAAAATTTTTTGATAGATACGGAAAAGAGCATATTATGGATGCCGAAGGTCTTTTAAGTGTGGCTTTTCAACACGAAACAGACCATCTTGACGGGCATCTTTTTATAGAAAGATTGGATTACATTAAAAGAAAAAAATTTGAAAAAGAGTGGAAAAAACTATTAAAACAACAAAAACAAAAACGAAAAAAATAATTTCTTCCACTCTTAACGGGTTTGAAGGCAGAGTAGTTGAAGTTGAAAGTTCTTTTACTAAAGCTCTTCCGGGATTTTCTATAGTCGGTCTTGGTTCTCAGTCTATTCAGGAAAGTAAAGAAAGAGTGAAATCCGCTCTTTTAAACAACGATTATTCTTTTCCTCCTTTAAAAATAGTAATTTCCTTAAGTCCTTCCGATTTAAAAAAAGAGGGCAGCCATTTTGATTTGCCTATAGCTTTGAGTATTCTTTATCATAATACGGAAATAAATTTGGATGAATATATGGTTCTTGGAGAGCTTGGTCTTGACGGGACGCTTAAAGATACCGCTTCGATTTTTCCTCTTGTTTTATCTTTAAGACCTGAAAAAGTAATTATTCCCATTGAAAGTGCAAAAAAGGTAGGGAATATTCCCGGAGTTGAAGTATACGCTTTTTCCCATTTAAGAGAATTTGACGAATTTAAACCCCAAAAAATTGAAAAAAGCGAAATTCATTATGATTTTATTAAAATAGAGGGTAAAAAATATTTTTATGATGCCGAGTTTGAGGATGATTTTTGTGATGTTTTAGGACAAACAGGGGCAAAAGAAGCCGCTTTATATGCCGCAAGCGGATTTCATAATCTTCTTTTTGAAGGAAGTCCCGGAGTTGGAAAATCTATGATAATAAACAGGCTAAAAGAAATAATGCCCCCTATGGGTTTTGATGACATACTTAAAGTAGCCTATCTTAAAGCTATTGAAGGAAAAGAAGTTGATTTTTCTCCTAAAAGGCCTTTTAGGCATCCCATATATTCAAGTACGAAATCGGCTATTTTTGGAGGCGGGAGCAGGGGAGCGAAAATAGGAGAAATTGCTTTTGCCAATAAAGGAATGCTATTTTTTGACGAGCTTCCATATTTTCAAAAAGACATTTTAGAAAATTTAAGACTTCCCTTGCAGGATGGGAAAATGGTTATCAGTAGGGTAAACTCCAAAATAGAATATGAAACGGATATTTTGTTTGCTTCTGCTATGAATCCATGTCCTTGCGGTAATCTTTTAAGCCCTTTTAAGGAGTGCAGGTGTACCGATTTGGAAATCAGAAGATACAAAAACAGAATTAGCGAACCTTTGTATGACAGAATAGAAATTTATAATCAGATGATTGAAGAGGAAGATGAATCAAGTATCTCTAGTAAAGAGATGTTTGAAAAGGTTTTGATTGCTTTTGAAATGCAAAAGGGAGAGTTTAATGCCAATTTGAAAGAAAATTTTAAATTTTCTTTGGAAAACGACGCTTATGATATAATTAAAAAAGCCGTTAAAAATCTTGATTTGAGTAGAAGAAGCGAATTTAATATCTGTAAACTTTCAAAAACGGTGGCAAATACCAACAAAAGAAATAAAATAAAAAAAGAAGACGTTTTAAAAGCTTTGAAATTCAGGAGGAGAAAATGAAGCCTGTATTTAAAGAGGTGTATTCCTTTGATAAAAAATGTTATGAAAAATACAGACTAACAGAAGATATTTTAATGGAACATGCCGCTTATGAAATGGCTTTGGAAATTTATCAAAACGTTCCTAAAGGAAGCGTGGTTAATATAATATCCGGTCCCGGAAATAACGGAGCTGATGGGATAACTCTTGGCAGGATTTTACATGGAGATTATATAGTAAATCTTTATTTGCCGCTTGGGGTTAAATCGGATATGGCTAAACTGCAGCTTGAGAGATTTAAAGCTGTTGGAGGAGAGGTTAAAGAGGAATATTATAAATGTGAATGTTTGGTTGATGCTGTTTTTGGCAGCGGATTAAAAAGAGATTTGCCAAAAGATATAGTATGTCTTATTAAAAAGATGAATAACGTAAACGCTTTTAAAATAGCGTGTGATATTCCTACAGGAATAGACGATAACGGTAACTTAAGACCGGTAGCTTTTAAAGCAGACGTTACCGTTACGATGGGAGCTGAAAAACTTTCCCTTTACGCAGACGCGGCAAAAGATTATGTCGGCAAAATCAAACTTGCAAATCTTGGAGTCAGTTTTTCAAAATACAGAGGTAAAACCGATTATTACGTGTGGGAAAAACACGATTTAGCCCTTCCATATAGAAAAAAACAAAATACACATAAACGTTATTACGGTCATTTAGGAGTTTTGGTTGGAGAAAAGCCGGGAGCCGGAATTATGGCTGCAATGTCCGCTTTTAATTTTGGAGCGGGACTTGTCAGCATCGTAAGTCATAATGATAAGATAAATATACCTTATGAAATTATGCATTCCCATCATATAGAAGGATTTAGCGCGTTGGCGTTTGGCATGGGACTTAATAATCATTTTGACGATGAAATGAAAAATATATTAAAGCTTGATATTCCGATGGTTATTGATGCCGATATGTTTTATAAAGATATAATAAAAGAATTTTTAAAAAAAGATAAAATTGTGCTAACTCCTCATCCAAAAGAATTTGCTTCTTTATTGAAAATTTTAGAATTTGGAGAATACAGTGTATCGGATATTCAACAAAACAGATTTGAACTTGCTCAGAAATTTAGCAAAAAATATCCTAAAATAGTTTTACTGTTAAAGGGGGCTAATAAAATAATTGCTTTTAACGGAAAATTAAACATTGACCCAAATGGAAGCGCGGCGTTGGCAAAAGGAGGAAGCGGGGATGTGCTAGCAGGTATGATAGGTGCCCTGTTGGCTCAGGGATGGCATCCTTTGAAAGCTACAATTCATGCATCCTTGGCTCATTCAATAGCCGGAAATTACGAACCTAATTATGCCCTTACACCTATGAAACTGATAAAGAGACTTGATGAAATTGAAAGATATATTTAAAATTTTAACGGAAGAGCATAACTTTTTAAATCTTTTTTGGCTTAATTTTCATAAAGTTGATGAGGGAGTTTATAGAAGTGCTCAGATACTGCCTTGGAAATTAAAAAAAATTATTAAAAAATACGGTATTAAAACGATTATCAATTTAAGGGGAGACAATAAAAATTATCTTTACAGGCTTGAAAAGAATATATGCAAAGAAATGGGTGTTGAATATCATACTGTTTCTATTAAATCAAGAAACCCAGAAGGCGTTTCCAAAGAAGAATATAAAAGGCTTATAAATCTTTTGATAACTTCTAAAAAACCTCTTCTTTTTCATTGTAAAGCCGGGGCGGACAGGACTGGATTTGTAGCTGTTCTTTGGCATCTGCTGCAGGGGCGTGATAAAAACTGGGCTATAAAAAAGGAACTGAGACTTAAATATATGTATCTTCCATGGAGTAAAGCCGGGAAAATAAGGAAATTATTTGAAGCGTATGACGGTAAAAGTGATTTGATTGAATGGATTGAAAAAAACAAAACTCTTATAAAGAGTTTTGAAAGTAATAGATTTGCTGATTTTATTGCTGATAGAGTTTTAAGAAGAGAGTGAATAAAGTTTTTTAAATTCTTCACAGTTTTTTAAAAGTTCTTCTTTTTTTCCTTTACAGATAATTTGACCTTGTTTAAATACCAAAATTTCGTCAGCGTTTTCTATTGTAGATAATCTGTGAGCCACTATAAATACCAGTTTATTGTTTAAATTTTCAATTGTTTCCATAATTACAGCTTCGCTTTTATTATCAAGGGCGCTTGTGGCTTCATCAAGGATTAGAATATCTGGATTTTTATATAAAGCCCTTGCTATGGCAATTCTTTGTTTTTGTCCTCCGCTTAAGTTGCTTCCTCCTTCATTTAACATTGTATAAATGCCGTTTTCAAGAGTTTCTACAAATTCTAAAAGATTCGCTTTTTTTAAAGCTTCTTTTACTTCTTTTTCATCTATTTTTTTTCCGTAAGCTATATTGGCGGCAATCGTATCGTTAAAAATATGGATATTTTGGGGAATATAGGCTATTTTTTCTCTTAAATCGGAAATATTATAGTTTTTTATGTTTTCTTTATTAATTAATATTTCTCCCTCATCAGGGTCGTAGAATCTTTCGATTAAGCTTACAAAACTGCTTTTTCCTCCTCCGCTGTCTCCTACCAGACCTATTATTTTAGGTTTTTCGGTTTTGTAAGATATGTTTTTAAGGGCATAATTGTCTCCGTATTTTAGACTTACGTTTTTAAATTCTATGTTTTTTATTTCTTTAATTTCTTTTTGTCCGCTTTTTATTTTAGGGAGTCTACCTAAAATCTCTTTTAATCTTTCATGAGCGGCAATGGCGTCTTGAAGTTTTGAATATGTCATAGATAATCGCCTAATAGGGTCGGTCAGCATAAAAAGAGCCGTCATAAATGAAAAAAACGCTCCTACGCTCATTTTCCCTTCAATAACTTCTTTTCCTCCGATTATAATTACAACTGCGGCTATAGTAGCGCTTAAAAGTTCTAAAACAGGAATTAAATATGCCCTTGTCCTTATTGTTTTAAGATTTATTTTTAAGTAATTGAGGTTATGTTTTTTAAATGAATCCGTTTCGTATTTTTGTGCGTTGTAAGCTTTAATTGTTTCTATATTTTTAAAAATTTCGCTTAAATGCTGGTTTAATTCCGCTGTTTTACTCTGAGCCTGTTTTGAAAGTATTTTAAGTTTTTTTGAAATTACGCTTATGGGATAAATCATAAGAGGTAAAATTATAAGGGCGAAAAAAGCAAGTTTCGGATTTTGGTAAATAACAACACCAAGTAGAAAAATTGCCATAAGAATGTCTCTTAACATATTTGCTATGGAGTTTGAAACGGCGTTTTGAATTCTGTTTATATCGTTTATTACCCTGCTGACCAGTTCACCGGAATGTGTTTTTTTAAAAAAATCTAAATCAAGATTTGTAATGTGGGAGAGAAATTTGTCTCTTATTTGTCTTACAATATCCTCTCCTATATAACTGACGTAATATTGTTGTAATACCGTACCCACACCTTTTAAAAAGTATACGAGGATTATTCCTAAAGGTAGAATATAAAGCATCTGTTCGTTTTTTTCTATAAATATTTTATCAAGAACCGGTTTGATGAGGTAAGCTGTGGCCGCGGTAGATACCGAAACCAGTATCATTCCTACAATTGCTATAACTATTTCTTTTTTATAGTTTTTATAATAGGGAAGATATTCTTTAAAAAACTGCCACACTTAAATGCCTTTTAATGATATAATTTTAAAAAGTTATTCTATCCAAAAAAAGGGTTATATGGAAGCTTTACTTAAATTGAGTTCAATGGGAGATATTATTCATTCTCTTGTGGTTCTTCCTAAATTGAATAGGAGAATCGATTTTATTGTAGATGGAGTTTTTAAAGAGATTTTGGATTATCATCCTTTTATTGAAAATGTAGTCTCCTTAGATTTGAGAAAAGTAAAAAAAAATAAGCTTAATATAATAAAAGAAATAAAGAAACTTAAAAATATAAAATATGAAACTGTATATGATTTACAGGGTTTGTTAAAAAGCGCGGTTGTAGGTAAAATAACCAGTAAATATTTAATAGGATATGAAAATCCAAGAGAAAAAATAGCAGCTTTGTTTTATAATAAAAAGGTTAAATCTAAGAAAAAGTATGCCGTGGAGAGGTACCTTGAACTTTTTGAAATTGAAGATGAAGAGTATTTAAAAAATCATCCCAAATTACTGTTTTATAAAGACAGGGAATTTGAGTTTTTAAGCCGTAATAAAAAAAATGTTGTATTTATTATAGGCGCTACATGGGATTGTAAAAAAGTTCCTGATAAGATATGGATTGAGATAGGGCAAAATTTAAAAGAAAATATAATTATCCCTTATGCAAATGAAAAGGAAAAAAAAAGCGCTTTTAAAATAGCGGATAATATTGGGGCATATCCTGTAAAGCTAAATTTAAATGATTTGAAGGCTTTAATAGATAAAAGCGATTTGCTTATAGGAAACGATACGGGGCCTAGTTTTATAGCATGGGCTAACAATGTAAAAAATATAATTCTTTACGGATGCACGTATAATAATAAAATTTTGGAAAATAAATTTTCCAAAAGCGTAGAAATTCAAAAGGGAGAAATAAATAAAAGGTTGGATGTAATGGATAAAATGGATGTGAAAAACATTATTAGGAAAATAGATGAGTTTAAGTAAAATAATAGGAAATGTTTTATATTTGCTAGATAAAAGAAGAAAAAAAATAATTTTTACCAATCTTGATTTAGTATTTCCGGATATGCCAAAAAATGAAAAGATTGAACTTGCTAAAAAAATATATGAGAATTTTGTATTTAATTTATTAGAACTTATTAAAAATAGAAATCTTTCTGCGGATGATTTGAAGAAAAAGATAGAATTTGTAGGAATGGAAAAAGTTGAAAAATATTTAAACAAACCCGCAATTTTTATTACTGCACATTACGGTAATTGGGAAATTATTCCCTGGGTGCTGGGAGGTATATTGAATATACCAATGACAATAGTAGTTAGGGATTTGGATAATAAACTGGTTAATTATTTTGTAAAAACTAACAGGGAAAAATACAATATCAAAACAGTAAATAAAAAAGGGGCGCTAAAAAAGTTGATATCTGATATTAAAAAAGGGAGAAGTATAGGAATATTAGTTGACCAAAATACTGCAAGAAAAGAGGGTGAAGATGTAATTATGTTTGGACTTAAAGCCCTTCACACACCAAGTGCCGCCCTGCTTTCAAAAAGGTTTAAACTTCCTATAATTCCCGTTTTTGTTCAAAGGGATAAAGACAAATATAAATTTATATTTAAAGAGCCTATTATTGAAGAGGATATAAAAAAATCCGTCCAAAAACAAAGCGACGTTATTGAGGAGATGATAAGGCAAAAACCTGAGGAGTGGTATTGGTTTCACAGAAGATTTAAGCATTATTATGAGGATAAATATGAATAAATTAAGTGTTGTTATTATTACTAAAAATTCTCAAAAACATATAATGGGCGCCGTTAAGTCAGCTGATTTTGCAGATGAAGTGTTAGTGCTTGACAGCGGAAGCAGTGATAAAACCTGTGAAATAGCTAAAAATTTGGGAGCCAGGATTGAATATCAAAAGTGGCTTGGTTTTGGAAGACAAAAACAAAAGGCCGTAGATTTAGCTAAAAACGACTGGGTGTTTGTGCTGGATTCGGATGAGAGGATTTTACCTGAGCTAAGGGATGAAATATTAAAAGAACTTCAAAATCCAAAGTTTGACGCTTATTATGTTCCCAGGTTGAATAATTTTTGGGGTA
>JBDONV010000151.1:0-3446 GCA_039831165.1 Nautiliaceae bacterium
ATCCTGCTGATGAACATACTCTATAAATTCAAGAAGCTCCCTTGCCGCTTTTGTAAATTGTTTAGCACTTTCACTATCAGGCCTTGAAACCAATATAGGCTCACCTTTATCTCCGCCTTCTCTAACGGCAGGTTCTATCGGAACTTTTGCCAATATTTTAGTATCGTATTCTTCTGCGAGTTTTTCAGCCGCTCCGCTTCCGAAAATATCATATCTCTCACCGCAGTTCGGACATATAAACCCGCTCATATTTTCAATCACACCGGCAATAGGAATATGAAGCTGTTTGAACATATCCATACTTCTTTTTGCATCATCCACTGCCACTGTTTGAGGAGTCGTTACGGCAACACCTGCCGTTACCGGTACTTGCTGAGCCATAGTCATTTGAGCGTCACCCGTTCCAGGAGGCATATCTATCACCAAAATATCCAAATCTCCCCAATCAACGTCTTCCATAAACTGCTGCAAGGCTTTAACAAGCATTGCACCTCTCCACATAAGAGCTTTACCTTCAGGAAGTAAATTCGCCATAGAAATAAATTTAACTCCATAATTTTCAAAAGGTTTTACTTTATTTCCGACAACTTCCGGTTTTCTATCCTGCATTCCAAGCATTCTACTAACATTTGGACCATAAATATCCCCGTCAAGAATTCCTACTTTTTTACCTTCTTTTGCCAGTGCCAAAGCCAGATTAACAGCGGTTGTTGATTTTCCAACACCTCCTTTTCCACTACTTACCATCACAAAACTTTTAACATTTGGCATTTTATTTACGCCTCTGCTTGATGTTTCTCTTGGTTTTTTAGGTCTTATAATCTGAGTTGTAGCTTCAATTCCTATTTTTTTAAGCTCATCAACCGTTGCATCATTTAATCTCTGAGCCACTTCATCGTCTGTTGAAGGAATTTGATAAGTGATAATCGCTTTTTTCCCGTCTTCACTTACCTCAATATCCTTTACAAAACCAAAATCTACCACACTTTTTTTAAACCCTGGATAAATAACGTTTTTTAAAGCTTCATTGATTTTTTCTTTCACTAATTTCTCCTTATAAAATATTTTTATCGTTTATATAACTTTTTTTTATTTTTGTCAATACTTATTACGCATTTTCCAGTTTTTGAGCGGCTTCTTTTTTAAACTCTTCCCAATCAAAATTTTTTAAGCTATCCTGAGTTACTTTGTAAGAACAAAATTTTGGTCCGCACATAGAACAAAACTCAGCTTCTTTAAATACTTCTTGAGGAAGCGTTTCATCATGGTATTCTTTTGCTCTTTCAGAATCAAGCGCTAGTTCAAACTGACGTTTCCAATCAAATTTATATCTAGCATCACTCATTTCATCGTCAACTTTTCTAACTCCTGGTATTTTTCTTCCAATATCAGCCGCATGTGCTGCAATTTTATATGCCATCATACCCTCTCTTACGTCCTCTTCGTTTGGAAGTCCAAGATGTTCTTTTGGAGTAACGTAACAGAGCATACTAACCCCTTGCCATGCAGCCATAGCCGCACCAATAGCACTTCCTATATGGTCATACCCGGCTCCGATATCAAGTACGAGAGGTCCTAATACGTAAAAAGGAGCTTCATGGCAGTAAATCTGTTCAAGTTTTACATTTCTTTCAATTTCGTTAATAGGCACATGTCCAGGGCCTTCTATCATTACTTGAACATCTTTTTCCCATGCTCTTTCAGTTAATTCTCCCAAAACTTTTAATTCCTCAAGCTGAGGCTTATCACTAGCGTCATATAAACATCCTGGTCTAAGACTGTCTCCAAGAGACAAAGAAACGTCATATCTTCTACAAATATCCAAAATATCGTCAAATATAGTATAAAAAGGATTTTCTTTATGATGCTTTAACATCCAAGAAGCGGTCAGACTTCCACCACGTGATACTATTCCCATTTTTCTTTTTGCTATTTCAGGCATATGTCTTAAAAGCAAACCCGCATGAATAGTAAAATAACTCACACCTTGTTTTGCCTGTTTTTCAAGAACTCTTAAAATATCGTCATAAGTTAACTTTTCAACATCTCCAATTTCATCAATGATTTGATACATAGGTACAGTCCCGATAGGTACAGGAGATGCTTTAATAATAGCTTCTCTAATCTCATCCATATTTTTAGCCCCTGCACTTAAATCCATTACCGTATCGGCTCCATATTTTACAGCCGTTTGCAATTTTCTTACTTCTTCTTCAATATCACTTGCTAAAGCCGAAGCTCCAATATTTGCGTTTACTTTTGTCTTAGTTACCCTTCCTATAGCCATAGGCTCAAGATGAGCATGATTGATATTTGCAGGAATAATAAGTCTTCCTCTTGCTAC
Organism: Nautiliaceae bacterium; assembly: GCA_039831165.1. GTDB lineage: Bacteria > Campylobacterota > Campylobacteria > Campylobacterales > Nautiliaceae > Caminibacter. The sequence goes on from JBDONV010000151.1 coordinate 2,345, forward strand.
CTCGCTTCTTACAAATTCAGCCTCTAAATTTTCTTTTTTTGCCACATATTCCATCTCCTCGGTAACAATGCCTTTTTTAGCGTAATACATCTGGGTTCTTACGCTGTCATTTTGGCGTTTTTTAATCCATTCTCTTCTCATAGACTTCCTTTTAAGATATGTTTTATCGGAATTTAACCAAAAAAGCTTAAAGTTGGCTTAAAAGAATTATTAAAGTTTCACTTTTTCCCTAGTTTTAGCTTTATTTACAAATAGTAACGTTTTTCTGTATAATTTCGTAACATCTTTACAAAAGGAAACAGTTTGGATATCACTTTAATTGTACTGAGCGCCGGAAATTCTACCAGATTCTCTTATCCTGTCAAAAAACAGTGGCTTAGAATAGGAAACGACCCTTTATGGAGATTCGTAGCTAAAAGATTTAACGGATTTTTCAATTTTCAAAAAACTGTTATAACGGCAAATCAAAATGATGTAAGACTATATGAAAAACTTTGTGATTATACAATAGTCGCCGGAGATAAAGAGAGACAATTAAGCCTTAAAAACGCCTTAAAAAAGGTAGATACAGAATATGTAATGGTAACTGACGTAGCAAGAGCCTGCGTCCCTAAAGAAATTGTATTAAAACTTATAAATAATCCTTCGGACTGCACCGTACCTTATCTGAAACCCGTTGATACAGTGGTATACGACAACAAAACGATAAACAGGGATAAGGTAAAACTCATCCAAACCCCTCAGCTCAGTAAAACGGATATATTAAAAAAAGCTTTAAAAACAGATACACTATTTACGGACGAAAGAGCAGCTATAGAAGCTATAGGAGGAAAAATAAAATATATATCCGGTTCGGAAGAGAGTAAAAAAATTACCTATTTTAAAGATTTAAACCTTCCATGTTTAAAACCTCCCCAAAAAACAATATTCACCGGAAACGGATATGATACACACAAATTTGAAAAAAATAAAAAAATGTTTTTAGGAGGAATTGAAATTGATACAGACTACGGATTCAAGGCTCATAGTGATGGAGACGTAGCTATTCATGCCCTAATAGACGCTCTTTTAGGCGCAGCAGGATTTGGGGATATAGGAGAAT
>JBDONV010000156.1:0-11815 GCA_039831165.1 Nautiliaceae bacterium
GCTTTTAAAGAATAATATTCGTTTATAAGTCTGTTTATTTTTATTGAATAGATATAAATCTGGTTCGATACATAAATTTTTGGAATATATAATACAAGAGAAAATATCATAATAAAAATTACGTTTTTGATAATGGAAACCGATATTCGGTCTCTTTCTATTACTTTTTCAACTTCCCCTAAAAGAACCTCTTTTTCTTTCATAGGTTCCCTTTAAACATAAATCCTCTGAGTTTAGCACTTCTGCTTCTTGGATTTTTAGCTATCTCCTCTTTTGAAGCCATTATAGGTTTTTTAGTTAAAATAACACCTTTTTGATGATTGCCGCCGCATTCGCATCTTATAGCCTCAGGCGGACATATACATTTTTTAGACCACTCTTTAAACCTGTTTTTAACTATCCTGTCTTCCAAAGAATGAAACGTAATAATTCCCAAGACGGTACCGTCTTGGGATATCTTTTCTGCTTCATCCAATATATTTTCAAGTTCTTTCAGTTCGTTATTAACCTCTATTCTTATTGCCTGAAATACAGGTGCTAGTTGTTTCTTATCTTTAAGCCCAGCTTTCATAAGAACCTCGCTAAGTTCCCTGTTTGAGTTTATAGGCCTATTTTTAACGATAAAATCGGCTATTTTCTTATACCTTCTCTCTTCTGCGTATTTTTTAAAAATTTCTTCTAAAGAAAGTCTGTCATAAAAATTGACAACATCTCTAGCACTAAACCTCTGAGAAGGATTCATTCTCATATCAAGGGTATCGCTATCAAATGTAAATCCTCTCTCAGGATTATCCAGCTGATAACTGCTAACTCCTATATCGGCCAAAATTCCGCTTATAGGGAAACCTTTTAGCTCTTTTAAAGCTTCACTGGCTCTTTTATTTATAAATTCCACTCTGTTTGAATATTTTGAGAGTCTTTTTTTGGCAAAATTCATAGCTTCTTTATCCTGGTCTATTCCTATAAGTTTTATTTGAGGATACTTTTCCAAAATAGCTTCGCTGTGTCCTCCAAAACCTAAAGTACAATCAACAAAATATCCATCTTTAATATCTTTATATAAATCAACCGTTTCTTTTAACAAAACCGGTATATGAGGTGTTTTTAACTCTTTCATTACTGCTTTTTCCATTTATTGTTTTGTTATAATTGTATCAAAAAAGGTTAATTTTGATTACAAAAACCATCATGGACGAATACTATTTAACAGCAAAAGAGCTTTTTAACAAAAATTTTATAAATATCGGCATAGGGAGTCTTTCTTTAAAGCTCAAAGCCGACCAAATGATTATAAATAAAAGAAACAAACACTACCTTGAAGATGACTTCATAAAAAAAGTTCATATTTTACACGAAGATATGGCATGGAAAGAAACAAGTGAGGACGTAAAAATACATTCCAAAATTTATGAACAGCTCTCAAATACAAAAGCTATAGCAAATATTTTTCCCATAAACGTTATGACTTTTGCCCTTAACCATCATGTAAGTCTTAATCCAATAGACTTCTTAGGCAAAAAAAAACTCGGTAAAATTCCTATTATAGAAATAGGAAATACTCAGGAATGGGAAGAAAATAAAGAGTTTATTATTTCTAAATATCTTAAAACAAACGATATTATCATTATTATAGGTTACGGAGTATTTATAAAAACAAGAGATATAAGAGAAATTATAACAAAAGCCGTAATTTTAGAAAATAGCGCTTTTTTATTATTGAATTCACATAATTAAAGGAAAAAATAATGTACTTAATTTACGAAAAAGACAATCTTGGAAGAACAGTTTTTGAAATTGTTTTTAAAAATACGGGCAGTATCTATTCAAAAGACGGAGTGGCAAACTTTTTAGCACATATGCTAAATACAAAAGGAACTTTAGAAGAAAAAGAAAAATTTTATTCAAAACTTGAAGAAAAAGCGGTTAATATACATGTTACTTCAAATAAAGAGTTTACCACCGTATCTGCCGTATTTTTAAATGAAAAATCTTTTTTCGCCGTAAAAAAGCTTATCGAACTTATAAAAACCCCTAATTTTTCTAAAGAAGCATTTGAAAAAACAAAAAAAGAGATACTTGCAAAAAAAGAAAATTTAAAAAATAACCACGACTATATAGCATCCACTAATTTATACAAAATTATGTTTAAAGACACCCCTGTAGCATTACCGGTTATAGGAGAAAATATTGAAAATATAACTATAAACGATATTAAAAAACATTATGAATACCTCTCAAAACATTCAGCGGTTTTTATTAACGGAGGAAAAAGAATATCTATTGAAGAGATTATAGAAGTTCTTCCAAACACACCTATGAAAAAAGATATGTTTTTTGAAACAAAAACAGGTAACATTACCGAAAAAAGAGAAGTGGAACAAAGTTATATATATTTTGGCTCCCCTTTTAACGTAAAAAAAGAAGAATTTTATTTGGCAAAAATTGCTACATTTATTTTGGGAGCCGGAGGGTTTGGAAGCAGAATGATGGAAGAAATAAGGGTAAAAAAAGGTTATGCTTATTCTGCATACGCTCAAAATGAATTCAAAAAAAGCTATAAAATTTTAAGAGGACATCTCCAGACAAAACTTGAAAACACGGAAGATGCTCTAAAAATAGTAAAAGAATTGATATATGATTTTACTCAAAATGGAATAACACAAGAAGAACTCGATAATGCTAAAAAATTTTTAATAGGAAGTGAACCGTTAAGAAACGAAACACTCGCTCAAAGACTTCTTAGAAAATTTAACGAATATTATCTAGGCCTTGGAGAAGGTTACTATCAAAAAGAACTAAACCTAATTAAAAACGCAAAACTTGAAGAAGTAAACTATTTTATAAAAAAACATCAAGAAATTAATAATCTAAGCTTTTCAATAGTTACAAAATGAAAATAACTGACGAAAAGTTAAATAAAATCGGTATTACAAACACGATTGAACTGGCTTTAATCAAGCCGAAAGAGTGGGAAGATAACAATCTTTATCCCTTTATTACGGGAAAACCCCAGGCTTTTGAAGCTGAGGTACTTGATGTTCAGAAATCTTCTAAAATCACAAGAGTTAAATTTTATTTAAAAAATATCCAAACAATTATGTGGGGTGTTTTTTTTGTTTTTAAAAAATGGCATGAAGCAACTTTTTATAAAGGAAAAAATCTTTATATAAGAGGAGAGGTAAGAAACAATCAGATAATCCAACCAAAACCTATAAGCAAAGTCGGAGAAATCACTCCTGTTTATAAAACTCCTATAAATCAAAGAAGTTTTAAATCTCTTTTAAAAAAATATTTAACCATGGAAAATTTAAAAGAATTACCAAAAAATATAGCCAAAACCCTTTATTACATGCACTTTCCAAAAACTTATGAAGATATAGACGAAAAAAAAATAAATTACGCTTTAAAATGGGCTGAAATTTTTAATTATCTAAATAAACTCTCTTCAAAAGTTAAAACATACCCTGCAAATCCTGTTGTATCAGACCCAACATCTTTTATTGACTCTCTTCCTTTTAAACTAACAAAAGACCAGATAAAAGTAATAAATGAAATAAAAGAGGATATATCAAAGCCTATTCAGGCAAGACGGGTTATTATAGGGGATGTAGGAAGCGGAAAAACTTTAGTAATGCTAGCCACTGCTTTTATGGCAAAAAAAAGCGCTATTATGGCTCCGACTTCAATTCTCGCAAATCAATTATATGAAGAAGCCCAAAAGTTTTTAAGTAAATTCGGTTTTAAAATCACTCTTGTTACGCAAAAAAGCAAATTTACTGAAGATGATATAAAATCAGCAGATTTATTAATAGGGACTCACGCCCTTTTATATCAAAACCTGCCGAAACTCAACGTCATTATGGTTGATGAACAACACAGATTCGGGACCAAACAAAGAGCGCTTCTTGAAAAATTGGTTAGTGATTCAAAAACTCTTCCACACTATTTTCAGTTCAGCGCAACCCCTATTCCAAGAACCCAGGCATTAATTATGAGCAGTTTCGTAAAAGTATCCTTAATAAAAGAACTTCCGTTTAAAAAAGACATAGACACTAAAATTATTTCAAAAGAAGATTTTAAAAAACTTATCGCACATATTCAAAAGGAAATAAATTCAGGCAACCAAATCGTAATTGTTTATCCGCTTGTTGAAGAATCTCAAAATTTCGGATATCAAAGCATTGAAGAAGGAAAAGAGTTTTGGCTAAAATACTTCGATAAAGTATATATAACCCATGGAAAAGATAAAAATAAAGAAGAAATACTGGTTGAATTCAGAGAACAGGGAAATATTTTAATTACAACCACCGTAATAGAAGTAGGAATTTCTCTTCCAAAACTTACCACTATAGTTATCGTAGGAGCCGAGAGACTCGGACTTGCGACTCTTCATCAATTAAGAGGACGAGTTGGACGATACGGCCAAAAAGGATATTGCTTTTTATATACAAACGATAAAAATAATAAAAGACTTCAGGCATTTGCCAATACGCTTGACGGGTTTAAAATAGCAGAACTTGATTTAAAATTTAGAAAATCGGGAGATTTACTAGATGGAAAGATACAAAGCGGTGAAAGTTTTAAATATTTTGACGAAGTGAAAGATATAGCTATACTCGAAGATGTTAAAAAATACCTAAATTATTAAATATACCCTCTTAGCTGATAGGTAATATCGCCCGCCCCAAAGCCTATTATAAGTCCTCTGTTAATCTCTTTTACTATTTTGTTTTCTTTTATTAACATAACATTATTACCATCAACTTTAACCCTGTCAATAAACTGAGGAGTATGTTTGGCGAAGTATTTTTCAAAATCGATATCCACTTTTTCTTCTCCCGCCGCCCATACAGGTAAAATAACAAGCTCATCCGCTTCATTAAAACATTCTATAAAACCCTCTAAATTATCAATAGTCCTGCTGTATTTATGAGGCTGCCAAATTGCTATTACCTTATCGATACCGTTTAACTTGGCATATTTTTTTGCAGAACGTAACGTGGCTTTAATTTCGGTTGGATGATGCCCGTAATCGTCTATTAAAACAAAATCGCCAGTATGCCTTAAAATATCAAATCTTTTTTTTATACCCGCATAATTTTTAATATTTTTGGCAATTTCATCCAAATTCAAAAACTCACTTGCCGCTTCAATAGCAAGCATTGCATCAAGCACTAAATACTCTCCAAAACCATAAACTTCAAACTCCCTGGATTTATATTCAAAAATAGTTTTAGGTAAAGAATCCCTTATTTCATACCTTATATATTTCGCGTCTTTTAAATAAACTTTTTTCATAGGGATATTAAGTCTTTTTATAAATTCGTCATCTCCGTTAACCACCCTTATTTTTGCTTTTTTCAAAAACTCCTCATAATGGGAATAAAACTTGTTTATATCATAGTTATAAAACTCCATATGTTCAGGTTCGGTATTGGTAACTATCGCAATATAAGGGTTTGAATCAACAAAGCTCCCGTCACTCTCATCCGCTTCAAAAACCAACAGTTCGCTATCTTTTACCCTGGCGTTACTTCTAAATTCTTTATTCTCGGCACCTATTAATGCATTGGCGTCTTTAAGAATGGAAGCAAGAATCGCCGTAGTAGTACTTTTTCCATGAGCCCCGCATACGGAAATTACCTTTTTATTATTTACTATAAAAGGCAAAAACTCTCTTCTGCTATAAATTTTTATACCCTTTTTTTTTGCCTCTTTAATTTCAGGATTATTTTCTTTTACCACAGCCGTATAAACTACCGCATCCGGATTTTTAATATTTTCTTCTTTTTGGGGAATAAAAACCTCTATACCCTCTTTTCTTAAAGCAGAAGTAAGAGGAGTTTCATATATATCGCTGCCGCTTACCCTGTATCCGTTTTGATGAAGATACCTTGCAATAGCACTAAGACCTATCCCGCCTATTCCGACAAAATGAACGTTATGCATCTTTGCTGAACTCTTTTTTAAACGTATCTCTGTGTTTTATAACAAGTTCATCTATTTTATCATCAAAATCGGTAAAAAATACATCTTTATAAACTTTTTCGTTATTTACGTATTTTTCAAAAAATTTATCAAGACTCAGCCCCTCAAGCATTCCTATAACAAACATAGAAAACATCTCTTTTAATTTTTCATCACTAACAAGATACAACATATCATATCCAACTTCTTTTGCTTCATCAACTGCACCCTCATCCCAAAGCTCAAGCATATATTCAAACATTGCCCTAATAGCGGCCGCTTCTTCGGGATTATTTACATCAAGAGTAGTTTTGCTTTCTATCTTTTTATTAATAATATCAAATGTTTCTTTTAAGATTTCCCTGAAAACTTCATTAATCTGTTCTTCCTGATTTTGGTGAATCAACCTGTCAAGTTCTTCATATTTACTAACTAAACTCATAATAACTCCTTAATAATTTTTAACGCTTTTTCTGTTTTATCTTCATCATACACAAGAGCGATTCTCACATAACCTTCACCTACCCCATTTCTTCCCATAAAACGCCCGGGCATTACCTTAACACCTCTTTTATACGCTTCTTTTGTAAATTCCAAATCATCTCCCACTTCAAGCCATATGTAAAATGTGGCCTTTGGAGGTTCAATACCTAAAATTTCTTTTGCTATTTCAAAATTTTTTTTATATTTTTCCCTAAAAGGCTTAACATGTTCATCATCACCCCAGGCAACAGCGGCCGCATATTGTAAAGGAAGAGGAGAAGCACATCCTACATAAGTCCTAAACTGTAAATATTTTTTAAGTATTTTACTATCACCAGCTATATATCCGCTTCTAAGACCAGGGGCAGAGCTTCTTTTTGAAATAGAATTTATAGCCAAAACATTTTTGAAATTTTTATTCCCCACATTTAATGCGGCTTCTAAAATACTAGGAGGTTTTTCATCAAAATAGAGCTCACTGTAACATTCATCACTTAAAATCACCGCATTATTTTTTAAAGCCCATTCAACCCACTCGCTCAGCTCACCTAAACTCATAACACTTGCTGTCGGATTATTAGGGGAATTTAATATGATAAAATCCTCATCCCCCTCAAGTTGCGAAAGTGTATTTTTAAAACTGTTTTCTTTTGTTAAAGGCATATAATTTATTTTACTTCCGGCCGCAATTGCCGCACCTTCGTAAATCTGATAAAAAGGATTAGGAAAAGCGGTTTTTTTAGGTCTTAAAAAAAGAGGAAAATTAAATAAAAGTTCCCTTGTTCCAAATGTAGGTAATAGCTCGTCTTTTTGAAGTTCTATTCCGTATCTTCTTTTTACAAAATTTCTTTGAGCTTCTTTTAATACTTCTTCTCCGGCAGTTTTAGGATATTTATTTAAAAATTTTACATTTTTACATAACTCATCTTGAATGAATTTAGGGGTTTCAAACTGAGGTTCTCCGATAGTCAGGGAAATAACCTCATCGGGGTGAGGTATATTTTGCAAAAGTTCGTTTAATTTTTCAAAAGGATATTTTTCAAACATTACTTACTCCGCAAGAGCAAGTTCTATTTTAAATCCGCTTTGTGAAAGAACTTTTACTTTTACTTTTTGTCCTTCTTCAAAATCATCCGGTCTTTTTCCGTTAAGTTTACTTATATGTAAAAGTCCCTCCACATCCGGAGCGATTTCCACAAACATTCCAAAAGGTACTATTCTTTTAATAGTCCCCTCTATTATTTCGCCTACTTTAAATTCAGGAATTTTAGGGGTATCGTCTTTACAAATAACATTTAAAATATAATCTTTTGCTGCATGCATATCGTCATAATTTTCACCGTATATTTTAACTTTTCCTGTTTCCCTGTCAAGGTCTATCGTAATCCCGAATTTTGCGATAATCTCTTTAACAGTTTTCCCGGCCGTTCCTATAATATCGATGATTTTATCAGGTTCTACTTTAAAGCTGACGCTTTTTGGTAGAACCTCTTCGTTATATTTTATCTCTTTTGCCGCTTTTTCCATAAGTTCAAGTATAAACGCCCTAGCATCCCTTGCCTGATATAAGGCCTCTTTTAAAATCTCAAGACTTATTCCTCCAAGTTTTATATCCATCTGCATAGCGGTAATTCCCTCAAACGTTCCGGCAACTTTAAAGTCCATATCTCCGTCATGGTCTTCAAGTCCCATAATATCCGTTAAAATAGCATATTTATCTCCTTCGCTTACAAGCCCCATAGCAATTCCCGCAGCTAATTTAAGCAACGGCACCTTAGCAGCTTTAAGAGCAAGAGAAGAAGCACAAACCGTTGCCATCGAACTGCTTCCGTTACTTTCAAGAATTTCACTAACCACCCTTACCGTTTCGTCAAACTCAGGGTCAAGAAGAGGCTCAATAGCTCTTTTTGCCAAGTTTCCATGTCCTAGTTCACGTCTGCTAGGAGGTCCAAGTCTTACCGCCTCACCCACAGCAAAAGCAGGGAAGTTGTAATGAAGCATAAATTTTTCAAGTTTTTCTTCTTTATCCGTCAAATTCGCATAAACCTGAGCATCCATATCTCCGCCTCTTGTAGCTACGGCCAGAGCTTGAGTTTGCCCTCTTGTAAACAGACAGCTTCCATGTGCCCTTGGTAAAACGTTTGTTTCAATGGTAATTGGTCTAATTTCGTCCAGTTTTCTGCCATCGGCTCTTATTCCCTCATACAAAATCATACCTCTTACAATTTCCCTTTTCACTTCTTTTACAGCTTTAAATATTGCATCAAAATTATCTTCTTCTCCCAATGCCTTGGCAATTTTTCTGGCAAACTGTTTTAAAAGATAATCCCTTTCGCTTTTACTTAAATGTTTAATAATTTCTCTTAGCTCATCGGCATATTTTTCTTTTATAAGTTTAATATAAGGCGTCAAATCCACTTCTTTTCTCTCTTCAAATTCAATCTTAGGTTTTACGAAACTTTGAAGAGCTTTTTCATAAACCTCAGCTCCTTCTTTTATCTTTTCCTGAGCCTGTTTTAAAATTTCAACCAGTTCATCTTCGGTTATTTCATTAATACGGTATTTTACAACCGTATTTTCTATAGGAGCCCCATCAAGCATTACATCTTCAACAGGAATAATTTCAATTTCTTCTTGTCCCTGGGATGCGTATTCAATCATTAACAACTCATCTTTTGTACCGGTTACAAAAAGATTAAAATCACCTTTTTCAAGTTCAGACAAAGTAGGATTGAATATTATTTCTCCATCTATTCTTGTAATTCTTACTCCATGAACCATTTTAGCAAAAGGAAGACTGCTCATATACATACAAGCAGCAGCCGCGTTCATTGCTGCAATCTGCAAATCGCTATCTTCATCAGCGCTTAAAGCCATAATAGTAATAATAGTATCATATCCGTACTCTCTTGGAAAAAGAGGTCTTAAACTTCTATCCACTATTCTAGCCGTTAACGTTTCGAAATCTCCCGGTTTTTGTTCTCTTTTTACAAACCCGGCAGGAATCTTTCCTACCGCATACGCCCTTTCAACATACTGAACAGCCAAAGGAACGAAGTCCTCCTCAATAACCTCATCTGGATTATACGTAAGAGTAGCAAGCATTACGGTATTTCCCTCTTGCCACCAAATAGAACTATCAGCCTGTCTGGCCACTTTATTTAAAACGAGTTTTTGTTCTTTCCCGTTTATTTTTATATCTACTTCACAACTCATTTATACTCCTTAAAATAAAAATCTGTAGAAACGTAATCTTCTATTACCTTAACAAAAAAAGTATTATCCACTATCTTTTCAACCATCTCGGCTGTCTCTTTAGCAATTACTGGTATAGCTACGTTTATAGACGCTACTTTTTTATTAATGCAACTTTTAACGGCGCATAAAAGGGTAAGTCCTGTATTCGCACCCTCATCCACCAGCAAGACATTTCTATCTTCAAGTGAAATTATACCCTCTCCCGCCCTGATTTGGTGTATATCTTCTAAAATTTTCTCTTCATAAACCCTTTGTATCTCTCCAAAAAGATAATCATCCGTAATTTCAAAACTCTCTATAAGTTCTTGAATCAAAATATAATCCCTCGTTTCACTTATTGCTGCAAGAGAAGTATCTTTATTAATAGGAGATTTTACCTCTTCTATAAAAAGAAAATCTCCCTCAAGCATTCCGTTTTTAAGAGCTATTTCCCTTGCGTAAAAAACTCCTCTTTTACTAACTGAAAGAACAACGCAATCTCTTATAATATCTTTATCTATAACGTCTAAAAGTCTATTTAAAGCCTCTTCCCTTGTTTCAAAAATCATACTCACACCCTAAATTTTTTTAAAAATTCGCCAGGATACTGTTTTAATATTTCATCTTCACTGAAAGTAAACTTAAAATTATTTACATAATCCCTTAAAACCCCATAAGCCCAGTTTATTTTAGCCATTTCATCATCGCTTCCGCCTTTATCGGAATGAAATTTTTTAGCTTTTTGCCTATATTTTATATTTATATCCTTCATACTGCTTAAAGGAGGCACTTCTAATATTCTACAGGCTTCTTTAATCTCATCTATTTTAGAAACGATGTTGCACCTCCACCGCTTATAATCGTTTTTAAATCATTATCTTTAAATTTAACACCTATTCCAAAAAAGAAGCTTCTAGCTTCAGAATTTAAAATATTATCAACCCCGGCTAAAAATTCCAGATGTTTTAAATATAAATATCGGGCTTTAAAATTCATATGAGGATTATCTCCCCTTACATCGTTTTCACTGTTAAAATCATAAATTTCGGCACTTAATTTTACCCTGTCTTTATCGGTAAAATAATCAACGCCAACTCCTCCTGTACTTTCTATAATACCTCCTCTTATTAAAAAGTTATCGTATCTTTTTCCTATCTGGGCGTTTAGATATGTTTTTGAAGAATCGTCATCAGGATTTTTTTTATTTGAATAATCTTTTCTTGAAGTAAATCCTAAAATATAATATTTTGTAGGATTAGGTAAATAAGCTATATTGGCATTAGTTACAAAATCACTATCCTTGCTTAAAAAATAACTGTTTATATCAACCATAATCTGAGATTTTTGCGCATTTGATAAAAATTTGTCTATTTTTTTAAAACTTTCGCTTCCGCTTTCAAAAAAAGCACCCGCTTTAGTCAGTGCTAGAGAAATTTTTTCTTTATTTTTTTTAAGAATTTCATTAGCGTTTTTTCCTACTTTAACATACTCATTCATAAGTTCAGGTGTTTTTTTATCCAAAACCTCAACCAAATGATTGACTCTTTTTAAAATTTCAGGAAGTTTTGATTTTAAAGAGTCCCCGGCCTCCTTATAAGAATTTATCAATTTATTTGCATTATCAAATACTTTAGGCAGTTTTTTGCCCGCTTTTTTATACTCAACCAATAATTCATTTGCGTTTTTTAGAATTTCTGGTAATTTAGCATCCGTTTTTGTCAAAATAGAATTTAACTTAACACTGGCTTCTTTTAAATTATTCATCATTTCTTTAATCTTATTTTTATCTAAAGCAAAATCTACTTTTTTAATAACATTTCTTATATCGTTTACGGCCAAATTGACATTATTCATAATTTCATCCAAAGAAGCGGTTTTTAAATAAGAATTAATCGTATCTCCCGGCGCATAATGTTCAAAAGAATTCGAAGGGATTATTTTTAAAAATTTTCCTCCAAGCATATTATCCTGAGCAATAGTAACTTTTGAACCAACCGGTATCTTTACGCCTTTTTTAATTATTAAGGTAAGCTTAACCCCTTTACTTGAAAGATTCATATTATCAACTATACCTATATCAACTCCTCTTAATTTTACCTTTGATTTTTTAGTAATACCACTTGCGTCT
>JBDONV010000095.1:0-3418 GCA_039831165.1 Nautiliaceae bacterium
GTATACTATGTTGTATGTGTTTTTCTATGGTATTATTTTCACTGGACTTGCCCTTTATGCCGAAGTTTATCACAATGGCCTTGGAGGAGCTTTATATCCTTTAGCAAAAGCGGTTGAAAGCTTTTTTGGCGGACTTGCTTATGTAAGACTTTGGCATCATATTTTTATGTGGGCTATTATTATTGTAGTATTCATTCACATCTATATGGCTGTGTATAATGCTGTATTTGGTAAAAACGGTGGAATGGATGCAATCTTCAGCGGTATGAAATGGGAAAAAGAGGATAAAGACCACTAATTTTCTCCCTCTTTTTCTTTCAAAAGATAAATTTTATAATTTATTTTTTGAAAGGAATTTAATGAAAATATTGGTGTTAGGTATAGGAAATATACTATTTGGTGATGAAGGAATAGGAGTTCATCTTGTTCATTATTTGGAAGAGAAGTATGAATTTGAAGGTCCTCATCAAGTTGATTTTATAGATGGCGGAACACTTGCTCAACGATTAATTCCCATAATTGTAGAATATGATAAAGTATTTATATTTGATACGGTGGATGTGGATGAAGCAGAGATAGGAGATGTTTATTTTTTTGATTTTTTAGAGGTTCCTGAATGTGTCAGTTGGCAGGGCAGCGCACATGAGGTTGAAATGCTTCAAACACTTGAGATGATTCATATGATGGGAGATTTGCCTGAAACAAAAATTATAGGTGTTGTGCCTTATGTTATTGGAGAGGATACCACTTTTACCATCACCAAGCCCGTACAAAAAGCTGCTAAACTTATGGAAAAAATTTTAATTACAGAGCTTGAAAAGTTAGGTGTTAAAGCAAAAATAAAAAATCCTGATGTTGATTTGCAGGAAATTGCCAGAGTTTCTTATAAAAAAGGCGTACCTGAAGAGTCGCTTAGAGGTTTGGAAATAGGGAGTGGGAAATGATTTTAAAGTTTATTTTTAAAACTCCCTCAAATCAGGGGATTATAGAAAAAATATGTATAAGAGTAGCTAACAGTGTTGGTGTAAAACTGGGTTTGAGTAGGGATTTAAATTATATCTATGCATATGTTGAGGGAGATGAAAGTAAAATAGAAGAGTTTTCAAGAAATCTGGCACATGAGCTTCCTTTAAGTATCTTTTTAAAATCTTTAAGTGCGGAAGTCAGCGAAGAATTTAGAAACGACCTAAAAAGAGATTTTCCTGAAATTTCTCTTCCTCCCTGTCCTAAATGTTTAAGAGAAGTAAAAGATGAAAACAGTGAACATTATTATGATATATTTCATCATTGTGAAGTATGCGGATATAAAGCTCAAAAAATCGATATTGAAAATCCCAAAAAGCTGTTTGAGGAATTAAGAAATAGATTAACAAAAGGGGATAAAGTCTCTATTCAGACAATGAACGGGGCGTATGAAATAAGCAGAAATTTAGAAGAAGCGGAGACAGTTGTAGCAAAAGATTTAGCAAGTGTGGCTAAATATTTTATGGCTTTTGAAGGTGATGCTAAAGCGCTTGCTAGTATTGAAAAACCTCTTGTAACGTTAAAAACAAATCTTGAATTCAAAAAAACCTATGGTCTTTCAGTTCCGGCATATGATGTAAAACTTCCTGATTGTATGGTACTTGAGCTTTTATTTGACGGACTTGACTTACCGCTTTTGGGACTTAAAAAAACGAATAATCCTGAAGATTTGATTTTTGAAGTCAAAACCGAAGAAATACCAAAATCCGTAGTTACGGATTCTACTAAAAAAGATATTCTTTTATATTCTGGAGATAGAGGAGTTATTCCAAAATTTGAAAAATTTATAAAAGAGGATATTGTAGGAAAATATAAAAATTATATAGCGTTTTCCAGAGATAATAAAACGATTTTAGATAAAACTGATAAATATGATTTTAAAAATTTTAAAGAGGTAAAACCTGCATTTGGCGGATTTTACGGGGTGTTAAATCAATGGAATTTAGAAGATAAAAATATTATGGGATTTTGTTTTTATAAAGAAGGAGATAGCAAAATTTTTATAAATTCCCCGAAGTTTGGGTTGGTTGAATATATTGATTTTAAGTTTCATTTTAATAATTTTGAAGAAATTTTTTCATTAATAGGTGCTATGAACGAAACAGGTAAAAAACTTATAGAAAATTTCTCCAAAAAAAGACCGGAACTTTTCGAAAAAGCATTAAATGCTGATATTAAAAGTAATAAAAAAGGAATTTATTATCTTTGGGGGCTTATAGGAAGTGTGCTCGGGTTTGCCGATAATGTTGAAGAATCGGCTGCTAAGCTTTTAAAATATGCAAATGAGGCTATGACCAAAAAGGGACCTAGAATTGACTATAAGCTTGAGAGTAATAATCTAAATCCCCTATGGGCAATAAGGACCGCTATGAGTTTTAATTTAGCAGGAGTTGATAATTACTTGATAAGTTACGGAGTGATTGAAAGTTTTGCCGAATTTTTAAGCAATGCGTATGAACAGGTAAATAAAGAGTCTCCTCTTAACGGGGCAGTTATTGTAGGGGATTTGTTTGAAGGGGAATTTTTGAATAAAATTTACAGTTATATAGAAAAAAATTATCCGGTATTTACACCAAAAGCTTTGCCTGTAAGCGGAGCTGTTGAAGCATATGGCGCATTAGTGATAAATTCAAAAATTTAACAAAAATTTTACAAATTTAATATTTCTTTAATTTTATATTTATATACTTTCAGTGCAAAAAAGCTTTTTCATTTTTTCTCCTTTTTTATTTTTTCCTCCTTTTTTTCATTATAATTTCAAAAAAGGTCTCAATTGAGATACAGATATAAAATCAACGGAATAGTCCAGGGTGTAGGTTTTAGACCAACCGTATATAAAATAGCTAAAAGGCTTAATTTAAGAGGATTTGTATTAAACAGCGGTGAGGGCGTTATAATAGAAATTGAAGGTAAAGACGCTTCAAAATTTTTAAATGAACTTAAAAATAATTTACCGCCGTTAGCTAAAATTGAATCAATTGAAAAAGAAATTTTGCCTTTAGCAAATTATAAAAATTTTGAAATAAAAGAATCGAAAAACAGTTCAAAAACCACTTCTATTTCTCCCGATAAATCAATTTGTGAAGATTGTAAAAAAGAATTATTTGATAAAAACAATAGACGATATCTTTATCCTTTCATCAATTGTACCAACTGCGGTCCGAGATATACGATTATAGAAAATATTCCATACGACAGAAAAAACACTTCAATGAAAAAATTTAAAATGTGTGATGAATGCTATCAAGAATATACAAATCCATTAAACAGAAGATATCACGCAGAACCTATAAGCTGTTATGACTGCGGTCCTAAACTAAGCGTTTTGGGAGGTGAAGGTTTTAAAGAATTACCGTTTAATAATGAAATAGAAAAGATAAAATTTATAGCCGAC
>JBDONV010000225.1:0-3415 GCA_039831165.1 Nautiliaceae bacterium
TGATGATAGGATATATTTTCGGGGCTGGAGAGTCAGCCCATAAAGAGGTTGCGTATGGAAGCCTTGTTTTACTTGGAGGTGTTATTGTAATAGCCTCTTTATACGTATTTAGGGAAATGAAAAAAACTAATAAGTAGAAACTATTTTGTCTTTTCCCGTTCTTTTAGCTATATAAAGAGCCTCATCAAGTGATTTTAAAAATTCATTTGGATTTTCTCCGAAATATTCTCCTACTCCGCCGCTAATAGTAACCGGAAATCCTCCAACTTTAATGTTTTGTTTTATTTCTTCTTTAATTCTTTTGGCTATTTTTAACGCATTGTCTAAATTAGTAAGAGGAAAGAGAATAAAAAACTCTTCTCCGCCGTATCTAAAAGCCATATCCGTTTTTCTTATGTTTTTTTGAATGATTTTTGCAACATCTTTTAAAACTTTATCTCCTGTAAGATGACCGTAAGTGTCATTAATTTTTTTGAAATCATCTATGTCGAATAAAAAAGCGGAAAAAGGACTTTTATACCGTCTATAAACTTCTATATTGTTTTGAATTTCTTTTTCGAAATAAAATCTGTTATATAATTTTGTAAGGGGGTCTGTTATGCTTGCCGTTTCGAGACCTTTTTTTACCGTTATATAAACCACTATTATTAAAAGCGCCACTATTGTTATAGATACTGCCGTAATAATAAAGAGCAGAGATTGAATTTTTTTTAGTTTATGTTTTGATATTTTTACCATCAAATCTGCTAAATTATCGGCTATTTTCCAAGCGTTTTCAGAATATTTTATTATATTTTCTCTTAATGAAGTTTTTTTAAGATTATTCCATATCTCTTTTAAAGCGGTAAAGTCTTTTATAAAGCTCATATAATATTTGTTTGGAATGGCGTTTTCTTGAGCGTTTACGTATTTACATATTACATGCAAATTATGGTCTATAAAATTTTGAATATTTTGAGGAGGGGTTTTAATAAGTTTTAATTTGGCGTATCGCTGAATTGAGCCTCTTATTTCTCCTATATTGTTAATTATAGTGAAATTGTAAGATTCGTAATTATTTATTAACCTATTTATATAAAACCCGCTTAGTATCATAATACTGATTATGATACTTAAAAGAAGAATAATAAAAGAAGAAGAAAAAGAGCGGCTATTGAACATAATCGACTACCTTGCGGCTTTTAACGTATGGTTTTATAAAATTTATGACCTCGAGGTGTTTAGGGTGGGTTGCGTAAATTTCAAGGTCTTTTTTATTTTCCACTTCCGTAATGACACAAAAATCACTTGGATTTTTATCAAATTTTATATCTATTCCCACTTCTATATGTTTTATTTCGGGAATTAAGTTTTTTAGATTTTCTATTCTTTTTTTAAACTCATGTAAAGGTGCGTTTTTATTACACTCAAAAATCACCACATGTCTTATCATTAAAGAGCCTTTATAAATTCTTCTATTCTTTTTATTCCCTTTTTTATAGTTTCAAGGTCGGTTGCAAATGAAAACCTGAAATATCCTTCACTTCCAAATCCTACTCCCGGAACTACCGCTACGCCTTTGTCTTCAAGAAGCGTTAAAGCAAAATTCATAGATTCAGGCATAATTTCTTTGTGATTTACGAAAATATAAAACGCTCCTGCCGGTTTTGCAGCTGAGAGCCCCGGGATTTTATTAAACGCTTCATAAACGTAATCTCTTCTTTTTTGAAATTCTTTTCTCATATTTTCCACATCTTTATCAGCTTTTCCAAGAAGGGCGGGAATAGCCGCTTTTTGGGTTATAGAATTTACGTTTGAGGTGCTTTGGGACTGCAGTTTTATCATATTTTTGACAAGTTCTTTGTTTTTGCTGGCACAATATCCAAATCTCCATCCCGTCATTGCATGGGATTTGCTAAGTCCGTTTACCGTAATTGTTCGTTGAAGCATATCTTTATTAATACTCGCCGTTGCCGTAAATTCTCCATCATAAATAAGCTTTTCATACATTTCATCGCTTACAACCCATATATCCGTTCCTTTAAGCACTTCTGCCAAGGCTTCAAGTTCCTCTTTTGTATAAACTGCTCCTGTAGGATTGCTAGGAGTAGTTATAATTAACATTTTTGTTTTTGGGGTTATTGCCTTTTTTAACATATCGGGAGTTAATTTAAATCCGGTGCTTTCATCTGTATGGATACTAACAGGAACGCCCCCGTGGTATTTTACAATTTCCGGATACGTTACCCAATAGGGTGCCGGGATAATAACTTCGTCTCCTTCGTCTATAAGAGAGGCCATGATATTAAAAAGACTCTGTTTTGCTCCATTGCTGATAATAATTTCGTCATGGGAATAATCTAAGTTATTGTCTTTTTTTAGTTTTACCCTTACGGCTTCTATTACTTCTGGAATTCCAGCAACCGCCGTATATTTGGTAAAACCCTCTTCTATCGCTTTTATACCTTCTTTTTTTATAATTTCGGGGGTATCAAAATCAGGCTCTCCGGCACTGAATGCCAAAACATCCTTTCCCGCCGCTTTTAAATCTCGTGCTTTTTGGGAAATCGCTATTGTAAGTGAGGGGGAGAGTTTTTCTATTCTTTTACTAAACATTTTAAACCCTTTTTTTAATGAATTATATATTAAATTTTTCAAAATTTGGTTAAAATAATAAAAAAAAAGGATTGGGATGTTAAAAAAGCTGAGTATTAAGCAAAAATTAATGCTGCTGGTAGGGGTGCCTCTTACATTTTTGGTGATATTAGCTGGGTATCTTATTTATGATACTTATAATCAATTTAAAGAAGATAAAAATTTTAAAAAAGTTTTGGTTATGAGCGCTGAATATATGCCAAACCTTTTGGTTGAGCTTCAAAAAGAAAGAGGTCTTTCAAGTGCATATATTGCAAATAATGGAAAAAAATTCAAAGCCGAACTTGACGCCCAGCGAAGAAAAACGGATATTGCTTTAAGAAAACTTAAAAACTATATTAAAAGTCACGATATTCCCAAAATAGATTCTCATGTATATAAAAGTTATAAAAAAGCTTTTAATAAATTAAGAAATTTAAACGATATAAGAAACAAAATAAATAATCTGCAAATAGACGTTATAGATGAAATTAAATATTTCTCAAACGTTAACAGAACATTTTTATTATCAAAAGACGAATTGCTTAAATACAGTGTTAATGAGCATATTATTGAAGGGGTGGATAAATTTTTTAAAGTTTTATGGCTAACAGAGTATGCCGGAAAAGAAAGAGCGTATCTTGCTTATCTTTTAAGTACGGGAAAACTAAGAAACGATATAATAGTTGAGTGGTATTCAACGGTTAGCGCTCAAAAAATGTTGTTAAAAGATTTGCCGGAAGTTGCAAGGGAAATAGCCGCATATGATGCGAAAGTTGAGAAAGTAAGAGAGATTTTTGCC
>JBDONV010000119.1:0-3412 GCA_039831165.1 Nautiliaceae bacterium
TTTGCTTGAAATTGCAGATGTATTAGCATATGCCTCACTTCAAAGAAAAGAAAGTAGAGGTAGTTTTTACAGAGACGATTATCCTAAAAGAGATGATGAGAATTTCTTATATCATTCGATGATTACAAAAAATGCCGATGGTAGCTTTAATTATGAAAAAGGTGAAGTTGATTTAAGCCTTTATGAACCGGCAGAACGTAAATATTAATGGAGAATTGAGAATGGAGAATTTTTTAATTCTCAATTTTTAACTCTACATTCTCAATTCGTAAATGGTCTCCCGGGCGGGACTTGAACCCACGACCTTCGGATTAGGAATCCGACGCTCTATCCAACTGAGCTACCGGGAGAATTAATTAATGTAATTATAGCAAATTATATAAATAGACATCAAAGGATGGAGAGATGAAAAAAATAAAATATATAGCAAAAATTAAAAGATATAATCCTGAAACAAAAGAAAGTTATTGGCAAGATTTTGAAGTAGAGGTTGAGGATAGTTTAACAGTATTAGAGCTTTTGATGTATATAAAGGATAAAATAGACGCAACTTTAACTTTTAGAGCTTTTTGTAGAAGTGCTATTTGCGGTAGCTGTGCGATGATTATAAACGGTCGAGCGGGACTTGCTTGTAAAATTCAGGCAAAAGATAAAATTAAAAACGGGGTGATTAAGATTGAACCTCTTCATCATTTACCTGTTGTAAAGGATTTGGTAGTGGACCAAGAGCCGGCATTTGAAAAATTTAAAAAAGTTAAGCCTTATCTTGTTCCAGATCCAAAAGTTGTGCCTGATAATAATAAAGTGGAGTCTTTAGTATTGCCTGAAGAATTTGCTCGATATGACAAACAAACGGATTGTATTTTATGTATGGCTTGTTATGGACAGTGTAACGCGCTTGAAGGTGATGAAAAATATTTAGGACCGTTTCAGCTTACAAAAGTATTTAGATTTGTTATGGATACACGTGATGGAATGGATGTTGAAGAGAGAATTAAACTGGCTGAAGACCATGGAATTTGGGAATGTGTTCAGTGTCAAATGTGTTTAGCGGCATGTCCTAAAGGAGTAAAGCCTGGAGATGATATACTTGAGCTTAGACGTATTGCAAAAGATATAGGTGAAGAAAATATTGCCACAAGAAGAGCGAAATTCTGGTTTGCTACTGTTTTTGAAACAGGACAGATTGATAAATGGCATTTGCCTGAAGTTGCTTTTGGTGACGAAAAAGGAAAAGCGGTAACTAAAAAATTAGAAGCTGAGTTTAGAAGTCGAGGTATGAAAGAAGAAGAGTTTGGTCCTAAACCGTTTAAAGATATTAAAAAATTCCAAAACTTTATTAAAAAACTTGAAAAGGAACTATAATGAAAAAAATAGGAATTTATCCTGGATGTTGTTTTCAAGGTGCTGATATACATAATTATGATATAACGACAGATTTTTTAAACAGAATGGGAGTTGAGGGAATACTTCTTGATAGAGCCGCCTGTTGTGGAGGAGGAGTTATTGATGAAACAAATAAAAAGATAGTTTACGGGCTTAATGCTAGAAATATAGCTTTAGCAGAAGAAAAGGGAGTTGATTTATATACTCCTTGTAATACCTGTTATATGATTATTGCAAAAACGAAACTGGCACTTGATAGCGACCCTGAACTTAAAGAAAAAATTAATGAAATTTTGGCGGAAGAAGGACTTGAATATAAAGGTGAAGCTAAAATTTATCATACTTTAAATTTAATTAGAGATTTTATTGGTATGGATGAATACAAAAAAAGAATTAAAAGAAAATTTGAAGGTGTAAAAGTGGCTCCGTATTACGGGTGTCATGTATTAGCTCCAAATGAAGTTGCACTTGATGACCCTGAAAACCCGACTGTTCTTCAAGAAATTTTAAAACCTCTTGGAGTAGAAGTAGTTGAAGGGTATCAAAACGAACAAACTTGCTGTGGATATCATGCAAGATTTACAGACCCGGAACAAAAAGAAAGACTCGCAGTAAAACCGCTTGACGGGGCTAAAGAAGCGGGAGCTGATGTAGTAGCTACTCCGTGTCCTTTATGTCATAAAGCTATGGATGGATATGAAGAACCGATATTGCAAATTACACAACTTATAAATGTAGCTTGTGGAGCTACTCCTAAAGACGCTTTTTGGGATTTAAACAAAACGGAAGTAAAACTAAGCTTTTCTTAATCTTCTTTTTTCTTCTTTTTATTTTAAGGTATATAAGTGAGATATGACGTTATTGAAAAAATAGGTGAAGGTAACAGGGGAGAAGTTTATAAAGTTAAACTTGAAAACGGAATGTTTGCCGCTTTAAAATGGGCTAAAAGTTATAAAATAGACAAAGAGTGGAATATTTTAAATTTTTTAAATGGAAAATATGCTCCAAAACCTATTTTTAAAGGGAAAAAATATTTAGTAATGGAATTAATCGAAGGTGTTCCATTAAAAGAATTGATTGGAACTAAAGACTATTATATTCTTTTAAAGCAAGCTCTTGAGGGAGCTTATTATTTAGATAAAGTGGGAGTTTTTCATAAACAGCTTGGCAGGTATTATCACATTTTAAAAACGGATAAAGAAGTAAAGTTTATAGATTTTGAAAGGTCCGTTTTTAGCGAAAAACCGAGAAATTTTCTTCAACTTGTTGGTTATTACTTGCAACGGGACGAAAATTTTGATAGAAAAGAGGTGGAAAAAATAGCCGCTATTTATAAGACGAATCCGAAAAACGGATTATTTATGATAAGGGATTTGCTTGATAAAATTATTAAAAATGAGTTTTTAGGATAGTTTAATGAAAGAATCTTTTTTTATAAAACAATTTAAAAACCGATATATAGGAGATGATGGAGCGGTTTTGAATATATGTGCTAAAAATAGCATAATAGCTAGTGATAGTTTTTTTGAAAACATTCATTTTAAAAGAGATTGGATGAAATTGGATGAAATTTCTTATAAAGCTTCTTTGGTTAATATAAGCGATATGATAGTTATGAACTCTAAGATAGATTACGCTGTTTTAAATGTGGGGTTTCCAAATACTCTTACGTTTGCCGAAATAAAGTTGTTGGCCGAAGGATTTAAAAAAGCCGCAAATGAATATGGATATAGGATAATCGGGGGAGATACGATAAAAAGTGATAATATTTCAATATCGGTTACAATGATTGGAAAAAGTAAACGACCAATTTTTAGAAAAGCTAAAATAGGGGAATTTGTCGCTTTCACCGGAAATTTGGGCAGCGTTGCTAAAGATTTAAAAATACTTTTAAGAGGCGGTAACGTTTCTAAACGTTCAAAGTTTATAAAGCCTATTTTAAGGGATAAATTTTTTTATAAGGTTTCTAAATATATTACGGCGGCGTGCGATATAAGTGATGGGCTTTTTAAAGAACTTGAAAGAA
>JBDONV010000168.1:0-3390 GCA_039831165.1 Nautiliaceae bacterium
AAGAATTGTAGAGCTTATAGAAATAACTGAAGATTTGGAAAAAGCTTTAAAAAGATATAAAAAAATCCTTAAAAAAGAAGAAAAAGTAAAATACGTTAAAAGAGACCTTTTCAAAAAAATTATTGCGGCATGGATTATAACTGTGCCTGTGGCGGCATTGCTTGCGGCTATGATTTTCTTTATGATAAAGGGTATGATGTTATGAATGTAGTTTTTATGGGAAGTCCTGATTATGCCGTAAAAATTTTGGATGCTCTGGCTAAAAAATACAATATTGCAGCTGTTTATACTCAACCTGACAAACCGGTTGGAAGAAAAAAAATATTAACTCCTACTCCGGTTAAACAATATGCTCTTGAAAAAGGTTTTGAAGTTTTTACTCCAAGCAGTTTAAAAAATGAAAATCTTGAAAGATTTAATCCCGATTTTATAGTGGTTGCCGCATATGGACTTTTGCTTCCTAAAAATGTTTTGAATGTGGCCCCATGCATAAATCTTCATGCATCACTTCTTCCTAAATATAGAGGTGCTAGTCCTATTCAAAGCGCTATTTTAAACGGTGACAAATATACAGGTGTTACTTCAATGCTTATGGATGAGGGGCTTGATACGGGAGATATTCTTTCATGGGACTATACGGAAGTAGGAAGAAAAACCAGCATAGATTTATTTAATGAGTTGGCTGAGATAGCCGCAAAACAGATAATTTATACAATTGATAATTTTTTAAATATCAAACCTCTAAAACAGAACGATGTTTTTGCAACTTATTCTCCTAAAATAAAAAAGCAAGACGGATTTGTGGATTTTAATAGTGCTGAATTAATTGACAGGAAATATAGGGCTTTTCAGCCATGGCCTGGAATTTTTACTCAAAATTTTAAAATAAACGAAATGGAATTGATTGATACCGATTCTAAAAACGAAGCAGGTGAAATTATTGAAATAAGTAATGAAGGAGTGGTTATCGGCTGTAATGAAGGTAAAATTAAGCTTATTAAGGTCCAAGTACCTGGCAAAAAAGAAATCTCGGCTGTTGATTATGTAAATGGAAAGAGATTAAAAACAGGGCAAAATATTTTAGAATGAATATAATATATTTTGAAAGAATTAATTCTACTCAAAAATATCTTTTAGAAAATTTAGATAAGTATAAACTTCCTGTCTGTATATGGAGTGATTATCAAACTGATGGAATAGGAAGTCGAGGAAACAGATGGATTGGGAAAAAAGGAAATCTGTTTTTTTCTTTTGCTTATCTTTTAAATCTTTTTGAAAATGTACCTCTTCAGAGTTTTTCAATCTATTTTGGATGGATTTTTAAAAAAACGTTAAACGATTTTGGAAGTTGTGCTGTATTAAAATGGCCAAATGATATTTACTTAATAAATAAAGAACCTCTTAAAATAGGAGGGGTTATTACGAACTTGAAAAAAGATGTTGTTGTATGCGGGATAGGTTTAAATACTAAATTTTCTCCTTCTGATAAATTTGGATGTTTGGATATTGAAGTAAAAAATGATAAAATTTTGCAAAACTTTTTTATAAGATTGGAACAAAAACCCAATTTTGATGAAGTGATTGAAGAATATAAAAAAGAATTTGAAAAAACGAAAAAAATATTCGGCATCGAGGGTGAGCTTGATAAAGACGGCGCTTTGATGAAAAACAAAAAAAAGGTGTATTCAAGAAGATGATAGAAGTAATTTCAGTGGCTAATCAAAAAGGTGGGGTCGGTAAAACAACCACTGCTGTTAATCTGGCCGCAAGTTTGGCAATAGCAGATAAAAAAGTATTGTTGATTGATGCTGATCCTCAGGCGAATGCAACATCGTCTCTTGGATTTTATAAGAGCGATTATGAATATAATCTTTATCATGTTTTGATAGGCAGTAAAAATATTAATGAAGTTGTACTAAATACTACATTGCCAACTCTTGACCTTATCCCTTCAAATATAGGTCTTGTAGGGATTGAAAGAGAGTTTGAGGATTTTGAAGATAAAGAAATGATATTAAAAAAAAGAATTAAAGACTTAAATACTGAGTATGATTACATTATAATAGATACTCCTCCGACTCTTGGACTTATTACCATAAACGCTCTTAATGCAAGCGATAGTGTTATAATCCCTACTCAAACAGAATTTTTTGCTCTTGAAGGTTTGGCTCAGCTTATGAAAACAATAAAACTTTTACAGCATACTACAAATCCTAAATTAAAGATAAAAGGTCTTTTGCCTACTATGTATTCAAAAAAAAATAATCTCTCAAAACAGGTTTTAGCTGATTTAGTCAGGCATTTTAGAGATATGCTTTTTATAAACGAGCAGGGCAATATTCTTATTATTCCAAGAAATGTAAGGCTCGCAGAAGCACCGAGTTTTGGTAAACCTATTATTTTATACGATATAAAAAGCAGTGGGGCTATAGCTTATGAAATGCTTGCTAAAAAAATATTGGAGAGTAACGAATGAAAAGACTTGGCCGTGGTTTAGGAGCTATTTTGGAAGATGCTGAAGCCGGATATTTAAAGGGTCTTCCAGATAGCGGAGTAAATGAAATAGAAATAGAAAAAATAGTCCCAAACCCTTATCAGCCTAGACGTGAATTTGATGAAAAATCTATTGAAGAACTTGCGAGCTCAATAAGAAAACATGGTCTTTTACAGCCTGTGCTGGTTATTAAAAAGGATGATAGTTATATTTTAGTAGCCGGAGAGA
Organism: Nautiliaceae bacterium; assembly: GCA_039831165.1. Lineage (GTDB taxonomy): Bacteria > Campylobacterota > Campylobacteria > Campylobacterales > Nautiliaceae > Caminibacter. The sequence goes on from JBDONV010000168.1 coordinate 2,723, forward strand.
GGAGATTAAGGGCTGTTAAAAAACTTGGAAAAGAGAAAATAAAAGCGATTGTAGTTGATTATACTCTTGATGATTTAAGAGAGTATGCTTTAATAGAAAATATTCAAAGAGAAGATTTAAATCCGATAGAAATAGCTTTAAGTCTTCATGAGTTAATAAAAAAGCACGGTTATACTCATGATGAACTTGCTAAAAATTTGGGCAAAAGTAGAAGTTATGTGACAAATATGCTTAGAATTTTAAATCTTCCGGAAAAGGTGATAGAGAAAATAAAGAAACAGGAAATTTCTTTTGGACATGCAAAAATACTAGTTTCTTTACCTCAGGATAAAATAGAAAAAGTAATAGAAAAAATAGAAAAAGAGAATTTAAATGTAAGAGAGACTGAAAAATTAATAAAAAGTTTAAAAGAACCGGAGGAAGAAAAAATAAATGAAGAGATTGTAGAAATGAGCAGTGTTTTGAAAAAAATGGGATTGAAAACTGAAATAGGAAAAGACTATATAAAAATAAAGTTTAAAAACGAAACAGATTTAGAAAAATTAAAAAAACTTTTGGACAATACAAATTAAATTTATGTTAAAATTCCACAAAAAGGAGATTTGATGTTAGACTTAAACATTGGCGTTATGCTGATAGAAGCCGGTATCTTTTTAATCACTATGGTG
>JBDONV010000185.1:0-3370 GCA_039831165.1 Nautiliaceae bacterium
AACAACTGCAAATCCCTCCCTAACTTGCTATACCGTAATTATAAAAATTTTTTCGTTTGGATACTTCATTTAAAAAAGGCGTCGTGTTTTTATCAAATCCGTTAATACCTAACTTATCTCCCCTTATACTCTCATCGACTATATAAATAATATGCTTAAAAACAGGCTTTTTGGCACTGATATCCACATCTTTTCTTTTTCCTACATAAAGACCGTTTGTAGCGGCGTATAATAAAATGGAAGGTTCTTTAAATACCACCGGATAAGAAACGTTTTCTTTTGAATCTTTTAAAACAAGATAAGAAACGGTAAAAGTAATAAAAGACAATACAAGACCGGCAAAAGCATAATGTTTTAAATGCATTTTTTTTGTATAAAAATAGATAAAAGCAACAAACATCAAACTTTCTAAAAACGGCAAAACAAGCTGAATACCGTAAGTTTTAACCCCCTCTCCGGCCGCACTGTACTGATGTAATATCAAAGAAGCATCCAAATATCCAAAGCCCGAACCCGAAAGAGTCCTACAACCCAATTCAATACCTATGGTAATAAAAATTACAAAAAGCGTTATCAATCTCGTATATTTACTTAAAAGCAAAAATATCACCGCCACAACAGCTAAAAGATAATTGCTAAAAAAAATAAACGCTTTTAGATACTCTTTTTGATGAACTAATAAATTAATCTCTCTAAAAAGAATAAAATTATCCGCATAAGAAAATCCTAAAAATAAAATCAAAAAAAGCCCTATTAATTTTTTTGTCACTTTTAATCCTTATAAATTTTTGGCAATTATAATACAATTTTAAAAAAAAGGCTGTAAGTGAAAACGGCAATTTTCGGAGGCAGTTTCGACCCTGTCCATTTAGGTCACGTGGAAGTTGTCAAAAAAGCGCTTGAGAGTTTAGATATTGATAAACTCATAATAATGCCCAATTATTTAAACCCTCTTAAACACTCCTTCTCAGCACCTCCTGAGCTCAGGCTTAAATGGCTAAAAAAAGTTTTTAAAAATTTCAAAAATGTCGAAGTAAGCGACTGGGAAATAAAACAAAACAGACCCGTTTATTCAATAGAAACCGTTAAAAAGTTTAAACCCGACTATTTTATTATAGGAAGCGACAATCTAAAAACGCTTGATAAATGGAAAAGTATAGAAAAACTTAAAAATATGGTAGAATTCGTAGTAGCTACAAGAGGTGAAATTGATAAAAATTTGCTTCAAAAGCATAATATTAAAAAAGTATTAAAAATTAACATTCCGATAAGTTCAACGGAAATAAGAAACTGTAATTTTAAATACCTGCCAAAAGAAATTCAAAAAGAAGTAAAGGAGTTTTATGGACAGAATTGCAACAATAAAAGAGTTACTTGATGAAAAAAAAGCTCTTGATATTATAGATTACGACTTAAGAAATACAGATTATTTTGTAGACCATGTAGTAGTAGCCACAACTATGGCGGATAAACATGCAAAAGCCCTGCTTGACCATCTCAAAAAAACACTAAAACCTATGGGGGAAGAGTTTTTAGGCGTTGACGAAAGCGATGACTGGACCGTTATCGACCTTGGTGATATTTTAATTCATTTAATGAGTGAAGAATACAGGGCAAAATATCAGATGGATAAATTTTTAAACGAAATAAAAGCAAGATTAAGAGGATAAGCAAAAAAGATTTCTTAATTAAAGAAATTGACGCAATAATTGAAAAAATTAGTTAAGGTTTCATTGTGAGGTGTATAGTTTACACAGTTAATCTGATGGGCTTAAACCCAACAAAAAATCCTGAAAATTATATAAAATAAATCAAAAAGGTGAACTATTGAAAAAAAAGTATAATCTTTTTAAAAACGCCTCATACGCTCTACAAGGAGTTTTAACACTTCTTAAAGAAAAAGCTTTTTTGCTTGAAATTTTTTTTATAATACCATTTTTAATTTGGCTATATTTTTTAAATTTAACAATTATTCAAAAATCGGTTATGATTATGAGTTTATTTACTGTTTTAATAGCTGAAGCTTTAAATACCGCTATAGAATATACCGTAGATTTGGTAACTGAAGAGTGGCACAAATTTGCAAAAAAAGCAAAAGATACCGCGAGTGCGGCAGTTTTTTTCAGTATCGTTCAAGCAGCAGTTGTCTGGGGAATAAATTTATTCTTTTTTTAAAATCTTATCACTTATAAAATCGATTAAACTCCTGACTTCTGCAATTTTGAAGGAACTGAAAAATTAAAAAAAACAGAAAAGTGAAATTACAGGCATTTTGAATATTCAAAAAATAAAACTACAAATAGAAAAATGTGTATATGAAAATGTTTTAAAAAAGATAGGTAGCAGATTAATAGTATGTTTTTATGATATAACCAAATCTTTTTTGGATATATCTTATCATATCCTTTTGGTATGTTTTCTGGAGATATTATATTATGTACGATTTCAATTAACCATCCTGGGAAGTTTGATTTTTTTAGCTTTTAATGATTTAAAAAATGACTCTACAAATCCCACTCACTGATAAGTTCAATCCCCTCTTTTTTTAGTATCTTACTGGTAAGACCCGGGGTATCACATTTACACTCACATCCGTTAACATAAGCGCTGGTTTTCTTAACCCCGCAGCTTGGGGATTTCTCTTTTCCGATAAAAATTTTGATTCCATTTTCTTTACAGATTCTAAGAGCTTCTTTTGCGCCTTTTAAAAAAGCATCCGTTTTGTCCACTCCGTTTATATCAATAATCCTATCTCCTATAAATCTTGCGGGAGGTCGGGGAGTTGGAAGAGCAAACGCTTCGGGACAAAAAGGATAAAGTTCATATTTTTCTTTTAATTTTTCAATAATCTCATCAGGGAGCGGTTTTGACTTTCCGTCATACCTGCAGGGACGTCCCAGCATACATTCGCTAATCATAACTTTTTTCACTACATTTTCTCCTTGGCGTTTATTCCCAATAATGACAATCCAAGTTTTATAATACTTCCTACAACCGCCAAGATTTTAAGTCTCTCCATCTCCCTATCGCTTCCGATAACTTTATTTTTGTTATAAAACTTATGAAATTCACTTGCCAAATCAATCAGATAATTGGTCAGTCTGTGAGGTTCTCTTGCATTAAAAGCGTCTTCTAAAACATATGGAAGCTGTAAGCTTAAGAAAAGCAAATCTTTTTCATCCTGAGTTAAATTTTTAAGCTCTACACTTTTTATATCGTCATAATCGATTCCCTTGTTTCTAAAAATACTTCTGATTCTCGCGTGCGCGTAGTTTACGTAATAGCTCGGATTACTTGCGTCTTGTCTGTTTAAATCATCTACGTCAAATTCCAGATGAGTATCCGCTTTTTTGGTTAAAAAAACAAATCT
>JBDONV010000246.1:0-3335 GCA_039831165.1 Nautiliaceae bacterium
TTAAAAGGGTATCTGAATTTATTATCAATATTGGGATTTGTTGAAATTGAAAAAAAAGAGAGTGATTTAATCGTCGATATTTTTTATGACTATATTTATGCGGCAAAACTCTCAAATATCGGTCTTTGGTATGCCGGATATACGAATCATTTAAAACTGCCTGAAACCAAAAAATCTGAAATTAAAACATTTAGTAAAATTTTGGCTGTTATGTTTGATGAAAACGATATTATATTAAAAACAAAAATAGACAGGTTTTTTACCAAAAAAGGTAAATTTTACTTTTTAGACGATGAAAAAATTTTAAAAGGCGTTAAAAACAAAAATGAATTAAAAAAGAGGATAAAAGAGATTGAATCTATTGCAAAGTTTCCTAAAAGTTTTAAAGAGCATTTAAATAAACTTTTAGCAAATTTTAAAGAGATTAAAAAAGTGGATTTTACGGTATTAGAGGTGGATGAAAAGAGTTTAAAAAAGCTTGAGGGTTTAAGGGATTTATTTTTATTAGCGGAAGATAATAAAATTATAGTTAAAGACTTTAATAAGTTTAAAAAAGAAGCAGAAAAAATTGGAATATTTGTTAATTAAGAAAGGATTATAATGAAAGAAAATAAATTAACGTTAATTTATATCGCAATTGCCTATATTTTTGTGTTTGTATTTCATCTGTATTGGTTAAGCTGGGCGGGTAAAATTCCGGAGTTTTACTGGCACGGTCAGCTTATGATAAATAACGTTGACGGTTACTTTTTTGGAAGCGGAGCACAGAAAATTTTGGATAATATACATCAATACAATCCGAGATTGTCAAGTGTGTGGCATTACGGTACAGCTGTAATCACCGCATTTTTATCAAAATTTTTTCATATATCAATTGATACATTAATGCTATATCTTCCGGCAATTATTAGCTCACTTGTAGTAATTCCTATTATTTTAATTGGTAAGCTTTATAAAAACGAGCTTTGGGGATTTTTAGCGGCGTTAATCGGGGGAATCGGCTGGAGTTATTACAACAGAACTCTTGCGGGGTATTATGATACGGATATGTTTGCGGCAATGCTTCCAATGTTAATATTATATTTTATTTTATATTCCATTAAAAACAAAGATTTGCTCTTTGCTCTTTTTGCCGGGATTACCGTAATATTATATCCTTGGCTTTACGATCAGGGGTTATCTATCGTATATGCTATGGGAATTACGGCGTTTTTGTATCTTTTGGCATTTAATTTAAAAGATGAATTTACTTATAAGTTTATTGCACTTCTTTCAATATCTTTGATGGCGATAAATCCTTTTGTTAGGATGATTCTAGCAATTGGACTTTATTGGTTTTTAAGTAATAAAAAGATAGAATTTAAACATCTTCAGATTTTAGCGGGGGTCGGTTTTGTATTGTTTTTCTTAACGGGAAATGTTTTTGGAATTATTTTGTCAAAAGTTTTTGCATACTCAACTTCTACCGAGTCTTATAAAGGGCTGCAGTTTTTAAATGTAAACAGAACTGTCAGAGAAGCCGGACATATTCCGTGGTTTGTTGTGTTTGATCGGATTATAGGGAGTGCTTTGGGGCTTGTTATAGCTGTTATCGGGTATGTTTTGTTGGTTAGAAAGCATAAGGAGTTTATTATTGCTTTGCCTCTTTGGGGAATCGGCTTTTTTGCGTTTGTGGGAGGACTCAGGTTTACCGTTTATGCGGTGCCGGTAGCGGCTATCAGCGGGGTATATTTTTTTATAGTGTTAAGTGAAAAGTTAAAAGTGCAAAGTATGAAACTGTCAGTATTCATTCCTGTTATATGCAGTATATTTTTGATAGCCCCGAATATTACCCATATTGTCGGGTGTTGTGAAAAGAATGAGTTTTTAAGCTCTATTAAAAAGGTTTATCCTCTAAGCAGTTATCCGTATCTTGTGCCGACTACTTTTAAAAAAAGCGAAGTGGCTGTATTGGATGAGCTTAGAAAAAGATCAAATCCTAAAGATTATGTAATTACATGGTGGGATTACGGGTATCCGATTTGGTATTATGCGAATGTAAATACGTTAATTGACGGCGGTAAACATAATGAAGATAATTTTTTGGTTTCTAAAATCCTAACAACTTCAAACCCTTATTTAGCAGCCAATCTTTCTAAAATATCCGTTAAAAAATATGTAGAAACAAATAAAACGGTAGCGCCTCAATTATTTGTTAAAAACGGAAAACCTAAAAACGTAAACGAATATCTTTTGGAAATAAGTAAAAAAGATTATAAAGCCCCAAAACTTGACAGGAATGTATATATAATGCTTCCTTATAGAATGTTTAATATTTACCCGACCGTCGCAGCGTTTAGCAACAGAAACCTAAACAGCGGTGAAGTATACAGAAACCATTTCTTTTATAAAAACCGAATTGCAAAACAGGGCGCTTTTATTATGGTTGGTAAAATACCAGTTGATTTGCAAAGAGGGGTAATTATGATCCAAAGGGGTGTGCCTGTTAAGGAAATAGCGCTTGTGGCTATGACAAAAAACGGTAAAACAGTGGTAAAAAAACAGAAATTAAGAGACAATGGGCTTAATCTGGTGATTTTACAAAGTTACGGAGAGGGGATCATTATGGATGACTATTATTATAATTCATTATTTGTGCAGATGTTTGTGTTTGAGAATTATGACAAAAATCTGTTTGAGCCTGTAATATTAAATCCTTTAATGAAAATTTATAAAATTAAGCAATGAATAAGAGTGATAAAATAATAAAAAGGATTTTTGATTTTACTTTGGCGTTAATCGGGCTTTTATTGACGTGGCCGATTATTTTAATTGCTTGGGTTGTGGCAAGTGTAGAGACAAAGAGTAACGGCTTTTTTTTGCAAAAAAGAGTGGGTGAAAACGGCAGGCAATTTAGCATTATTAAAATAAAAACAATGTATCCCAATAACGGCTCAACCGTTACGACGGCGAATGATAATAGAATTACAAAATCTGGCAGATTTTTTAGAAAATATAAAATAGACGAACTTCCCCAGCTTATAAATGTGCTTAAAGGGGATATGTCTTTTGTGGGACCTAGACCGGACGTTCCGGGATATGCCGATGAACTTAAAGGTGAAGACAGGATAATTTTGAGTATAAAACCCGGCATTACAGGACCGGCTACTCTTAAATATAAAAACGAAGAAGAAATTTTAGCTGAAGTGGACGACCCTGTTAAGTATAATAATGAAGTAATATGGCCTGATAAAGTAAAGATAAATAAAGAATATATCAAAAACTGGTCTTTAAAAAAAGACATCGAATATATTATAAAAACTGTAAAGGGCTAATATGATTTACCTTTCTCCTCC
>JBDONV010000170.1:0-3316 GCA_039831165.1 Nautiliaceae bacterium
CCGATTCTAAGAAAAGTAATAGAACAAGCGGATAAAAGAATGTATGAAATAAAAAGAAAAAAGAAAGCTCATAAATAGTATAACTTATGATAAAATTTTGACAAAAAGGATATAGATGTATTTTAGCGATTTGCTTTTAAAACTTCAGGAATTTTGGAAAAATAAAGGTTGCAATATAGTAATGCCTTATGATTTTCCAAGCGGAGCCGGGACTTTTCATCCGGCAACTCTGCTTAGAAGTCTTGAGAAAGGTCCTTGGAATGTAGCTTATGTGGCGCCAAGCCGCCGTCCGACTGACGGGAGATACGGCGAAAATCCAAACCGTCTGGGAAGTTATTATCAGTTTCAGGTAATTATGAAGCCGAGTCCCGATAATATTCAGGAGATGTATCTTGAGAGCCTGGAATATTTGGGGCTTAATTTAAAAGAACACGATGTAAGGTTTGTGGAAGATAACTGGGAGAGCCCTACTCTTGGAGCATGGGGTCTTGGATGGGAAGTTTGGCTTGACGGTATGGAAGTGACCCAGTTTACATATTTTCAGCAGGTAGGAGGGCTTAAAACGTTTCCGGTACCTGTTGAAATTACGTACGGGACTGAGAGACTTGCTATGTATCTTCAGGGTGTGGATAACGTATACGATATTAAATGGAACGAAAACACAACTTACGGGGATATGCATAAAAGAAGCGAATTTGAGTTTTCTAAATACAATTTTGAAGTAGCAAATGTTGATATGTTGTTTAGATGGTTTGAAGATTCAAGGAATGAAGCTAAAAGATGTCTTGAAGCAAATTTACCTCTTCCTGCATATGATTATACTATTTTTGCAAGTCATATATTTAACGTGCTTGATGCCAGAAAAGCTATATCGCAAACGGAGAGACAAAATTACATTTTAAAAATACGAGAACTTGCAAAAGGTGTTGCCGAAGCCTATGTTGGAATTGAGAATTGAAAATGGAGAATTAAAAATTATGAAATTAAAAAGAATATACGATTTTTTAAACGAAATAAGCCCTTTTGAGCTGCAAGAAGAGTGGGATAACAGTGGAGTAAATATAGGCGATTTTGATAAAGAGATAAAAAAAATTTATCTTTCGTTGGATATTGATGACGGTGTTGTAGAAGAGGCTGAAGAAGGTTCTTTGCTTATTACCCATCATCCTTTGATTTTTAAAGGTATAAAAAAAGTAATTCCGAATAGGTTTTCTACTAAATATTTAATTAGACTTATAAAAAAAGATGTTTCTTTAATAGCTATGCATACAAATTTTGATAAAACGCATCTTAATAACTATTTTGCTCAACGGATATTGGGTTTTAAAGGAACGCAGGAGGATTTTGTTTTTTACAGTGATATTTTTATGGATTTTGACGAATTGGTTAAACATATAAAAAAGAAAATGAATCTTGATATTTTAAGGGTTGTTAAAGCAAATGATTTTGTAAAAAGGATAGCTGTTACCACAGGTTCTGGAATGGGACTTTTGGATGTTATCAAAGCGGATTGTTTTTTAACAGGAGATATAAAATATCATGAGGCTCTTGATGCGAAATCAAGAGGAATTTCCCTTATAGATATAGGACATTATGATAGCGAAAAGTATTTTGTTGATGCAATTTATGAAGAAATAAAAGAGTTAAATATAGAAATAGTAAAAATAAATTCTCAAAATCCGTTTGAGTTTATTTGATATAATTTCAATAAAAAAGGCAGATACATGAATAAATTCTTAAAAGAGCTTATTGAGCTTAATAGACTTGAAAGAAAATTAAAGGAACTTGAGCCGGTTGAAGCAAATATTAAAGCGCCTTTGATTAAACTAGAAAATCAGAAAAAGTCTCTTGAAGAGAGGCTTGAAAAACTTGAAGAAGAAATAAAAAACATTAAAGTTAAAAAAAGTAAAAATGAGCTTTTAATTTCCGAACTTAAAGAAAAATTAAAAGATATAGAAGAAAAACAGGCAAAAGTAAAAACGGAAAAAGAGTTTAAAGCCCTTCAGATAGAAGAAGAATTGGCAAGAGAACAGATAGAAGCCGCAAATGACGAAATTGCGAGATTTGAAAAAATCTTGGAACAAAAAGAAGAAGAAAAAGAAAATCTTCTTAAAGAAATAGAAAAAGTAGATGCCGATATTACTATTACTAAAATGGATGTTGATAAAAAACTTGAAGTTGTTGAAGCTCAAAAACAGGAAATTTATAAAAAAAGAGAAGAACTTATTAAAGAGATGAATCCTCAAATTTATAGATTTTATGAAAAAATCAAAAGATGGGCGGGAATTAGTGCCGTAACTCCTATAAAAAAACAGGCTTGTACGGGATGTAATATGAAAATAAATGATAAAATTTACAGCGAGGTTATAAAAGGTGAGGAAATAGTTACCTGTCCTCATTGTGGAAGAGTGTTGTTTGTAGAAGACGAAGAGATTAATGAGAAGTGAAAGATAAATTTTTCTTTCTGATTTATTACCTTTTTTCTTTTTTTATTTATATAGTCTCTCTCCCTTTTCTTTTTGCACTTTTTTTTAAAAAAAAGTATAAAAAATCTGTTCCAGCAAGATTTTTTCTTTACAAAAACCATCCTTTTACTAAAAACAGTTATTGGTTTCACAGTTGTTCTTTAGGGGAAACTAAAGCTTTAAAGCCTATTATAAAACAATTTAATAATGTAAATATCAGTGTAATTACCAATACCGGTTATGAAGAGGCGTTAAAATATAAAAATGCTGAAGTCAGATTTTTGCCTTATGAGATATTTTTGCCTTTTTGGATAAAACCATGTAAGACTTTAACTGTTATTGAAGCGGAGCTTTGGTATTGTCTTTTTTATTTTGCTAAAAAAAGATGTAAAAAAACGGTACTTTTAAATGCTAGAATAAGTGAAAAAAGTTATCCTAAATACTTAAAATTTAAGTGGTTTTATAAAAGAGTTTTTGAAAATATAGACGTCGTTTTAGCCCAGAGTGAAGATGATGTGGAAAAACTTAAAAGTTTAGGTGCCAAACGCGTAATAAAAGCGGGGAATATAAAAACGTTTTTTTCTCCTACTATTACCTATAAGTATATAAAAACCTCAAAACCTCTTTTAGTGTTAGCTTCGACGCATAAAAACGAAGAGGAACTGATTTTAAACAGACTTGATTTGGAAAAATATCAGGTTATAGTAGTGCCAAGACATCCGGAAAGATTTGATGAAGTTTACAATATTATGAAAAAGTTTGGAGATGTTAAAAAAATTTCGGAATTAAATGCCGCTAAAGATGGTCTAAAACTTGAGGGGAATTTAATATTAATGGATAAAATGGGTGAA
>JBDONV010000145.1:0-3313 GCA_039831165.1 Nautiliaceae bacterium
CGCATAAACATCTCCGTTTTCTTCAAGGGAAAATGTAAAAAACTGCACTTCGTTTCTCAAATGTAAAGAAGTAATAGCTTCAATCTGATTCATGGTTTTCCTTTATTTTTAGTAATGACTCGCTAAGTTTTGCCGCTTTTTTAGGCTCCATTTTTGCAAATATTTTAGCAACCGTTTTTGGAGGGAGTTTTTGTAAAATTTCCAACGCGTCTTTTTCTTTCATAGCCTGTAAAATATTAGCGGCATTATTAGGTCTCATTTTTGCATAACTTTGAGCGACTTTATCAAGTTTGGCTTTTTTTATGGCTTCTAGTATTTTTTTGTTTTCTTTAACAAGTTTTTGAATAAGTTTTTTTTCTTCTTCTATTTTTTTTAAAGTGGCGTTAATTTCAGCTTCTTTTTTTTTAAGCTTTTCCTCTTTTTTTTTGATAAGAGCCATATAAGTATTTTTTAAAGCTTCTAAAGCTTCTTTTTGTTCGAGGATTTTTTCGGCTTCCGCTTCAAGTTCAGCTCTTCTTTGATCAAAAATTTCATAACAATCAAGCAGCTTTTGTTTATCTACGGCAAAAACAAAAACGGGAAGAAGAATAAAAAAAACAGACCTTTTAATAAATTTCACCTAAAATATCCCCCACTTCCACATAATCTTTCTGATTTAAATATTTAAAATGCTCAGGTCCAAAAAAGAGCAAAATAGAGCTTCCAAACTCAAACCTGCCCAGCTCGTCGCCTTTTTTCAATTTTACAGGAGTTTCATATTCAAAAGTTATAACTTTATCATAATCTTTTTGGAGTCTTTCATCAAAATTCATATGAATTTTTCCCACAATCATAGCTCCAACAGCCACAAAATAAAAATACCTCTCTTTTTTGTCTTTGCATTTCAAAACAATTCTTTTATTTTTAGGAAAAACCAATTCTTTTTCAAGCTGAGAGGGTTTAACGGGCTTAAGCTCACCCGGAATATAAGTAGCTTTTACTATTTCCATATCAACAGGAACATGATATCTGTGATAATCCCTAGGAGAGAGATAAAGATTTATAAAATATCCCCCATTAAGTTTAGTTTCATAAGGAATTAATTCTTTTAATTTATACTTTTTACCTTTTATCTGATAAACATATCCATCTTCTATCTCTCCATCGGCAATTACCAAAGAATCACTAGGACTTACAACAATATCTTCATCCTCATAAAACTCGATATATTTTTTATGGCGAATAAAAAGGTCGTTAAGAGTCGGATACTCACAAGGGTCCTCGGGTGTATATTCGCTCATATCTATATCAAAAAATTTTACATAAAGTTTGTTTATAAAACATTGAATGGATTTTGGAAAAGAAGTTCTCGCTATTTTGACAACAATCGAAGAAAGCAAACGGGAGGGGTTCATATCAGTTTTACTCCTTTTAATCCTTTTCTTATCTCTCCAATAACATATCCGTCACTTAAAGACAACACTTTATCCACATTTTTATTATCTACCGCCAAAATCATTCCTACACCCATATTAAATGTTCTGAACATCTCATTTTCATCTACATATCTTTTCATAAATTCAAATATCGGAAGAATTTTTATTTTATCTTTATAAACAACCGCCTCCAAATCGTCCGGAAGCACTCTTGGAAGATTTTCAACAATTCCTCCTCCGGTAATATGAGCCAAAGCGTTTATAAAAGGTTTTAGTTTTTTAAAATCTTTTACATAAATTCTAGTAGGAGTCAGCAAAATATCAATAAGTTTTTTTCCTTCAATTTCATCGTCAAATTTCATTTTTAATTTTTCAAAAAAGAGTTTTCTAACAAGCGAATACCCGTTTGAGTGAATACCGCTGCTTGGAAGGGCAATTAAAACATCTCCTTGTTTTACTTTCGGATTAAGCTCATCCTCTTCGGCTATTCCTACGGCAAATCCCGCCAAATCAAAATCATCTTCACTATACATTCCAGGCATCTCTGCCGTTTCTCCCCCGATTAAAGCACACTCAGCCTGTTTGCAGCCTTCGGCTATTCCCTTAATTACATCGGCAGCGGCGTCAACATCCAATTTTCCGGTGGCATAATAATCAAGAAAAAATAGAGGCTCACCGAAATTACAAATTAAATCGTTAACGCACATAGCTACCAAATCAATTCCTACGGTGTCATATTTTTTAGCGTCAATTGCAAGTTTAAGCTTAGTCCCAACCCCGTCCGTAGCTGATAAAAGAACGGGTTTTTTATATCCCTGAGGCAGTCTAAAAGCCCCTGCAAAACTACCTATACCTCCAACTACATTTTCATTAAAAGTCTCTTTTACTACGGGTTTTATTCTTTCTACCAAAGAATTTCCCGCATCAATATCAACTCCCGCTTCTTTATAACTGATTTTCATGGTTTTCTTCCTTACATTCGCAATAACAGCTTCCGAATATTTTTTGTAAAATCACAGTCGAAGGACAAAAATCAAAAATAAAATGAATAAAAAGCATAACCGACATAAAAGCCAAAAGAGCAAGTCCAGCTACGCTGTATCCTTTTGCTAAAAGCATTAAAATAAGCAGCAAAAACATACTCATCATAAGTCTTTGAACTCTCTCCGCACACCACAGTTTTTTCGCTTTCATTATTCTCCTTTAAAATATAACTTCATTTACTTGTTTCATTTTTTCACCAGCCAATGCTTTAGCTTTTTTATTTCCTTCTTTAATTATATCTAAAATATCCTCATTTTTTAACTCGGCTTTTTTATCTCGAATAGGTCTTATTATTTTTTCTATATTAGCAGCACATCTTTTTTTACATTCAACACATCCAATTGTTCCGGCTTTACAGGCACTTTCAATTTCTGCCACTTCTTCAGGCGTTGAAAACGCTTTATGATAATCAAATACGATACATACTTCCGGATGCCCAGGGTCTGTTTTTCTTATTCTTGCCGGGTCTGTTTTTGCCTGTCTGACTTTAGCCCATATTTCTTCAGGCGTCTCATCAAGGTAAATAGCGTTATTAAAACTTTTACTCATTTTTCTTCCATCAAGTCCCGGAAGTCTTGGAACTTCGGTTAACATCTCTTTAGGCTCTTTAAAAATTTCTCTTTTATAAAGATAATTAAACCTGTTTACAATATCCCTAGCAAGTTCCAAATGGGGTTTTTGGTCTTCTCCGATAGGCACCAAATCGGCATCATAAAGAACTATATCAGCCGTTTGAAGCACCGGATATGTTAAAAATCCGGCATTGTTTTTTTTCTTATACTCTTCTTGCTGCATAGCGTCTTTATAAGTAGGATTTCTCTCAAGCCAGCTAACAGGGGTTATCATATTAAAAA
>JBDONV010000242.1:0-3313 GCA_039831165.1 Nautiliaceae bacterium
CTAATTTACCTATTAATGAAGGAGATGAAGTGGAAGTTAGAGGATTTACACCGCCTTATTGGCCAAATGATACTGTTAAAGCATGGGATATATACGATGTGACTCAAAAAAAAGATTATCCTATAGCCGGATGGGGAAGAGGTCCCGGCTGGGGATGGAGATAAGAAAATAAAATGGAAAATAAAGACATTTATAAAATAATTTTTTTGATTTTTCTTCTTCTTTTATTTTTGCCAATATGTAAGTTTGTTATTTTTAAATTTATAGGAGGCATGGGATGTTGTTGCAGGTATGTTTGGAAGTGGTAAAGGCGGTGGTGTTTTTAATTCCTGTGTTGTTTTTTGGCGGATGTTGCTGTAGGTGTTGTTATTAAAGCGAATTTAAAAAATCTTTAAGTATTTTTCCATGGTCGAATACTATTTCGTTCCATGGAATTTCCTCAAGTTTTACCACATAAGCTTCTTTTGCGTCATCTCCGGCTTTTGGCATATCAAAAGCACTACATATAAAAACACAGCTTGCCGTATGCATTCTCGGGTCTCTGGAAGGGTCTGAATAGACTCCTAAAAGTTTTTCTATTTTAACTTCCAGAGATGTTTCCTCTTTCATTTCACGGACCAGTGCGTCTTCCACCTTTTCTCCGTAATCGACAAATCCTCCGGGAAGAGCAAATCCAAAAGGCGGGTTTTTTCTTTTTATGATGACAATTCCTTCAAAATCGGGATTGTAAATTTTAATTATGCCGTCAACCGTTAAAAAAGGGGTAGGTTTTACCCACTCGGGAATTTCCAGTTTTTTCGCTTCTTCGCATATTCTCATAATCCGGCTTCTTTAAGGGCTTCGGCCTGGTAATGTGCTATAAGAGGGTCGATTATTTCGTCAAAAAGTCCTTCGCTCATAATCTGTTCGAGTCTATAGAGTGTAAGTCCTATGCGGTGATCGGTTATTCTGTTTTGAGGATAGTTATACGTTCGGATTCTCTCGCTTCTGTCTCCGCTTCCAACCTGATTTTTTCTTGCTTCTCCTATTTTAGCCAGTCTTTCGCTTTCAAGCTTTTCGTAAACTCTGGCTTTTAATATCTGAAGTGCTTTTTCTTTGTTTCTTTGTTGAGAGCGTTCATCCTGCATAGATACGGTAATACCTGTTGGAATGTGTGTCATTCTAACAGCACTTTCCGTTTTATTTACATGCTGACCTCCGGCACCTCCCGCTCTCATAACTTCTATTTTAATATCTTTTGGGTCAAGTTCTATGTCTACATCATCAACCTCGGGCATAATCGCAACCGTTACGGCTGAAGTGTGAATTCTTCCCTGGGATTCGGTTGCCGGAATTCTTTGAACCCTGTGTGTTCCACCTTCATATTTCAAACGACTATAAGCACCTTCCCCTTTTATTAAAAGAATAATTTCTTTATATCCTCCGATATCATTTTTAGATTCACTTACGATTTCTACTTTCCAGCCTTTGTTATCGGCGTATCTCAAATAAGCTCTCATTAAATCCCCGACAAACAGTGCCGCTTCGTCTCCTCCGGTCCCGGCTCTGATTTCTAAGAAAATGTTTTTATCGTCGTTGGGGTCTTTTGGCAGGAGCAGCAGTTTTATCTCTTCTTCAAGTTTTGGCAGTTTTTCTTCTATTTCTTTTATCTCTTCTTTTGCAAGTTCCGCCATTTCAGGGTCTTCAAGCATAGTTTTTGCTTCTTCAAGAGCGTTTACAGTTTCTTCGTACTCTTTAGCTTTATTTACTATATCTTCTAGCTGTCTGGCTTCACGTGAGAGTTTTGTCATCTGTTTTATATCTTTGGTAATTTCAGGAGATGAGAGTTTTTCGTTTATTTCATTATATTTTTCTACGAAAGGTTTTAGTTTTTCGAGTAACATGGATTTTCCTTTTGGAAATTAAGTTTAAGGAGGAGAAAAGGGAAAAATTAAGCGTTTTCAGCTTGTGGTTCGATAGATTTTACAAGATGATGAAGTCTTGAAATTTTTCTTCTTGCCGTATTTTTCTTTAAAATGCCTTTGTTTATATAACTTTGGAATTTTTTGTTTGCCACTTTCCAATAGTTATAAGCTTTTTCATAATCGCCTTCGGCTACAGCTTTTTCTACGTTTTTAGTGATAGTTTTGATTCTCGTTCTGTAGTATCTGTTTCTTTCAGTTCTTTTTTTTGTTTGTCTGATTCTTTTTTCAGCTGACTTTGTATTTGCCATTTAGTTCCTTTTTTTGAAGCGTATTTTATAAAAATTTGGTAAAATTTGCAAATAATTATTTCATTTTAGTAAGGAAATAAAAAGGATAAAGCATGAAACTTTTTGGAACGGACGGTGTAAGGGGGAAAGCGGGGGAGGTAATAACCCCTTTTTTGGCCATGAAACTTGCAATGGCCTTTGGAGAGACTATTCCTAAAAAAACAAAAAAAATTCTTGTGGGAAAAGATACCAGAAGAAGCGGGTATATGATAGAAAACGCAATAGTTAGCGGACTTACGGCAATAGGTTATGACGTTATACAAATAGGACCTATGCCGACTCCCGCTGTAGCTTTTTTGACGGAGGATATGAGATGTGATGGCGGGATTATGATAAGTGCTTCTCATAATCCTTATTATGACAACGGAATAAAATTTTTTGACAGCGAGGGGAATAAATTTTCAAAAAACGTGGAAGAAGAGATTGAAAAAAGATATTTTGAGAATAATTTTTATCTTAAAACACAAAAAGAGATAGGAAAAAGTAAAAGAATAGACGATGTTGTGGGAAGATATATAGTCCATATAAAATCTTCTTTTCCAAAACATCTTAATCTAAACGGTATAAGGGTGGTGGTTGACGCTGCCAACGGTGCCGCTTATAAAGTGGCTCCTACTATTTTTAACGAACTAGGAGCCGACGTAATCACCATAAAC
This sequence comes from Nautiliaceae bacterium, assembly GCA_039831165.1. Taxonomy (GTDB): domain Bacteria; phylum Campylobacterota; class Campylobacteria; order Campylobacterales; family Nautiliaceae; genus Caminibacter. The sequence goes on from JBDONV010000242.1 coordinate 2,908, forward strand.
GACGAACCGGACGGGTTTAATATCAATCAAAACGCAGGGGCTATGCATCCAGAAGTGTTGGCTCAGAAAGTAAAAGAATACAGAGCCGATATCGGTTTTGCACTTGACGGGGATGCGGATAGACTGGTTGTTGTCGATGAAAAGGGCGAAATAATTGACGGGGATAAACTTTTGGGCTCTTTGGCTTATTATCTTCATCAAAAAGGGAAACTGAAAAATAATGGAATAGCGGTAACCGTTATGAGTAACGGGGCGCTTGAGGAGTTTTTGAAACGATACGGAATTAAAGTTTATAGAAGTCCTGTGGGGGATAAATATGTGTTGGAAGTTATGAAAAAAGAAGGTCTTAATTTCGGAGGAGAACAGTCCGGACATATAATCTTCAGCGATTACGCAAAAACGGGTG
>JBDONV010000146.1:0-11420 GCA_039831165.1 Nautiliaceae bacterium
AACATGGAAGAGATTAAGATAGAAAATGAAAAATTAAAAGCCGAACTTAAGATTTTTAAAATAAGGGCTTTAAAAGAAAAAATAGTTTTAACAGGCGTAGCTTTACTTATAATTGCCGAAATAATACTCCTGTTTTCTTTTTTTAAAAATAATTTTTCAACTCACATAAAACCCTCAAAACCTTACGTAGCTGTTATTAACATAAATAAAACTATTACGGTAGATTACATAAATTCTATTACAAAAAAAATGGATTCTTTATTAAAAGACAAAAACTGCAAAGAGTTTTTATTGATATTTAATACCCCAGGAGGCAGCCCAAGCGCTAGCGATGAATTTAACGCTTATCTCAAATATATAAATAAAAAGAAAAAAGTAAACGTTTATGTAGAAAGCATGGCTGCAAGCGGAGGGTATTATATTATCAGCGCAATAAAACCAATTGTTGCAAACAAAAATGCGGTAGTGGGAAGTATCGGAGTCATTATGCCTCATTTTGTATTAAAAAAACTTGCCGATAAAATAGGCGTAGAAGAAGATTCTTTAGCAATAGGAAAATATAAACAGCCTGTTTCATGGTTTAGAAAATTTAACGAAAAAGATAAAGAATATCTTAAAAAGCACCTTTTACTTCCCACCTATGAAAATTTCTTAAAAACAGTGGCAAGAGATAGAAATATATCCATAAAAACCCTTAAAAAATACGCAGACGGTAAAATTTACGTAGCAAGTATAGTTAAAGGAATTTTAGTGGATGAAATTTCCACTCTTAGTGCATTTAAAGAAAAAATAAAACAAAAACATAAAAACATTCAATTTGTGGACATATCCCTTGAAAAAAGAAAAGTCCCGTTTTTCAACATTAAGGTCTCAAGCGATATAGGTGAAGCCTTAAAGGAAATAGTAAAATGACAAAAAGTCTCTTTGGATACGGAATAACTACAAAAGCTCTCGCAAAAGAAGGAGGATGGCATATATACGACGACAGCTTTAAAACTATTTCAAAAGACATCTACGGCAATATTCTTCTACCTTCCTCCCAATTTAGCCCTGAAAATTCTTATCTTGAAATTACATCCCCGGGAATTCCTCCTTACCATACTCTTATAAAAAAAGCAAAAAACCTTATAAGCGAATTTGATTATTTCTTTGAAAGAGCGCCCTTTCAAATATGGATTACAGGTACTAACGGAAAAACTACAACTACCCAAATGATACATCACTTATTAAAAGATATTTCCGATATAGGAGGAAACATAGGAATCCCGTTAGCTGATATGGACATTAATAAAAAAATATGGATAATAGAAGCCAGCAGTTTTCAACTCTTTTATACAAAAACGGCAAAGCCTAATATATTCGTAATACTACCCTTAAAAGAGGATCATATCTCATGGCATGGAAATTTTGAAAATTACGTAAAAGCCAAACTCTCTCCTCTTAAAAGAATGACCCAAAGAGACATTGTTATTCTTCCACAAGAATTTGAACACTATCCTACCAAAGCTTATAAAATAAGCTACAAAAATGAAGAGGAATTAATAAAAAAGTTTAACTTTAAAAATAACTTTTTTCAACCTCCTTTTTTACTTGATGAGGTTTTGGCAAAAAGCGTATATTACATTTTAAATTTTAAAGAAAAAAGTCTAAAAGATTTTCAAATAGACCCTCATAAAATGGAAAAAATAACTGACTCTAAAAATAGAATATGGATAAACGACAGTAAAGCTACAAATATTGACGCTTCTTTAAACGCTTTAAAAAGATTTCAAAATAAACAAATTTATTTTATTATAGGAGGAGACACCAAAGGACAAAACTTTAGTCCTCTTTTTGAATTTATGAAAAATTTAAACATCCGTCTATTTATAATAGGGAAAAATACCGAAACCTTTGAAAAATTATCAAAAAAACACAATATACCTTATGAAATTTCAAAAACCGTTCAAAAAGCCGTAAATTCAATAGATAAAATTCATAATAAAAATTCCATAGCAATCCTCAGTCCTGCATGTGCAAGTTTTGATCAATTCAATAGTTACAAAGAAAGGGGAGAAATTTTTAAAAATTTGGTTTTTAAAGTTTAAACTGTTTAATCTCTTCTAAGATTTTATTTGCCAATCTTTCAATATCTGTTATATTTTTTTCATTTTGAATAATTTTTTGTTTATTCTCTTCGGAAATTGTTTCTACTTTTTTCATATCGTTCATAAATTCTTTCATAGTATTTACAATTACATTTATCTCTTCTGCAAATAAATCGATATTTTTAATAGCTTCGTTCATTTTCTCTGAAACAACATTTATTTCGTTTTGAAGATATTCAGTTTTTAAAGACAATTCATTTACATGCTCAGAGCTTTTTTGCATTTGAGAACTTGTATCTATAATTTCCTGAATTACTGCATTTATGGTAGATTCTATATCAACCAGACTTTTTTGAGTTCTCTCAGCCAATTTTCTTATTTCATCCGCAACAACGGCAAATCCCCTTCCATGTTCACCTGCTCTGGCCGCTTCAATTGCCGCATTTAACGCTAAAAGATTTGTCTGATCAGATATTTCTTTTATCACATTTAAAATACTGTTTACATTTTCCGCTTCTTGAGAAAGCGTTTGAAGTTTTTGAGCAAGTTCATTTTCATCCTGAGCACTCTTTTGAATATCTCTTATCGTTTCTTTAAAAGTTTCTGTTGTTTTTAAAAGCACATCATAAACTTCATGCATAAATACTTTAATTTCTTCAAGATTTTGATTTTCCTCAATAATTTTTTCGCTTAAATCCGATGCTTTTGAATAAGTGTTTTCCACAATACGATTTTGATGGATTATTGCATTAATAATATCTTCAAAAGCCTTTTTTAGTTTTTCAACAGCCGCCTTATTTTGTTCGGCACTCTGTTTAGAATTAATAATAAATTCTTTCACAAGGTCTAAAAACTGTCTTAACGCCTCTTTTACATCTTTAAATTCGGTAAAATCGTTAACATCGATTGAAGCGGCAAGATTTTTACTTTTCGCCAATTCATAAATAAACTCTTCGGTTTCTTCAAGCTTTTTGGAAAGAAAATAAGCTGAAAAAAACGTTATTACCAATAGAATTTGGGCAAATACACTCAAAATAATATAGATTAAAGCATCACTTGAAAGTGTGGATAAATCTTTTTTGATAAGTTCGGCTATTTTATCATCCATTTGTTTTAAAAGATTTATTTTTTGAGTAATTATTTTAAACCAAGTTTCAGGATTTACGTTATAATTACTTTCTTTTGATAAAATAAGTTTTCTATATTTTTCTACTTTTTTAAAAGGTTCTTTTTTTATCGTTTCAAAATACATTTTTTTCATTTCATTATTAGCCGTAGCCAAAAAAGCGTCAAAATATGTTTTTTGTTCGGTAATCAACCTAACAAATTTAATTAATAAAGGCTTTGTAACTTTATCTTTATCAAATATAACGCTTCCAACAGCCCTTTCAATACCAGCTCTTTCTTTTGCTTTTAAAAAGTTCGTATAAGAGTTCAAATCAAGAGCTATAATCTTTTCAGGAGCAAGCTTGGCACTTACGGAAATTATATCCAAAATAACTTTATTCATCGAAGTATACCACTTAACCTCTTCCTGAAAAGGAATTTCTAAATTTGAAACTTTATTTCTCATCTCATTTAACTTACTTAGATAACTGTTTAAAATTTCTATTTTTTCTTTAAGTTCAGGTGGAAATTTCGAAAAATCTATCGTTTTAAGCATTCTTTTTAATTTTTTTATCTTTTCGTCCGTAAGCTCTCTTTGGCGGGGTAGCATATCCGCAAACTTTTTTCCTTCTGATGCCAAAAATCCGGCACTCATACCTCTTTCTTTTTGGGTTTCGTGAATAAGTTCGCTTAAGGTTTTACTTAAATTAATTAAAATCTCAAGCTTTTGATTGTTATTTATAAAAACAACCTGATTATAAACCTCTCTTCCTATATTAATCCCTACAATTATCATACTTATAAAAATTACGGCCATAAGTTTGCGCAATGTTAAAACACTAATTTTCATTTTTTACCCTTCTTTTTATTAAAAAAATCTTAACACTTTAAAATTTTTTTGTCAAGCATAAAAAAAATACTAGCTAAATAAACAATAAAAATATTTAAGCTAATCTTAAGAAATAAAAAGTATAATTTCATTCCAAGCCTCGGTAGCTCAGTCGGTAGAGCAAGGGACTGAAAATCCCTGTGTCGGCGGTTCGATTCCGTCCCGAGGCACCACTTAAATTTACATATAAGTGTCAATCACTTAAGATATAGAAAAAGAGGTCTTTAGAAAAATTTTCCTAAAGACTTAAATATAGAGTTTTGATTGTTCTTTATTAATTCTTTCATAAGCAAATTAACCATACTCTCTTTATTTTTTAGATTTTTTATATTTTTCACTAAAAAATCAGCATTATACTGCTTTAAACTATTGTTAACAGCATTATTTAATTTCTTCTTTGCTTTTAAAAGCTCTTTTGAATAATTTTTTTGCAAAATTTCCATAATTGCTTTTGAAAGCAGTTTATCCAAATCGGAGGTTATATGTATCTGAGGATTTTTAAGATTTCCTTTTATATTAATAAACAAATTAAATTTATGCACTGATTTTAATATATTTTTCAAAATTTTATCTATGTCGGTTTTATCTTTTTTATACACAAAACAACCATTAATTACTTTAACATTAACACGCGAATTTATATTTTCATTCAAAATAATTCCGTTAAAATTTCCTTTAATATATAAATCCAATATATCCATAGAAGGAAAACTAAGTTTTTTAAATTTTCCTTTTTTAATCTCCCCTTTAAAAGTAATATCTTTCAAATAATCGACATTTAAAATCCCATAGTAATATTTATCATCGGCCTTTAAATTGATTACTCCTTTTTTATTCAATAAAGTCTGATTATCCGAAATATTATATGATTTTATAAAATAATTTCCTTTAGGCGTATAAAAAGAAAGATTTGATTTTTCCAATACAAAATCGGGATATTTTATTTTATCTTGAAATTTTATATAAATTCCCTTTCTTGTAATTTCAACTTTCTTTTCTTCTTTTTTGTTTATATAAGGTTCTATTTTTTTATAAATTTCATATCCATAATTTATATATCGTTGAATCTGAGGTTTTAAAAAACTTTCTACAAATTTAACATATTCTCCGTTTTTTACCATTTTATATTTTTCATCTATTTTTTGATAATCTCTATTTAACGCTTCTTTAATTTCTTTTATATCGTTTTGTAATAAATCTTTTGAAGAGATTAATTGTTTTTTCTTATTTTCAATCTCTTTTTTTACAAACTCTATCTCTTTTTTTAACTCTTTTATCTGGGTTAGCATTTGAGCAGGATTTGAATGTTTAAGTTGTTTTGATTTTATTTTTAACTCTTTTATTTTTTTATTTATATCTTCTAACGATTGCGAAGAATATTCTTTTTTTACTTTTTCAAAATCTTTTTTAAGTATTTCTATTTTTTTTAATGATTCAAATTCCATAGAAGCAAAAATATCCTCGGCTTTTGGAATATAAATTTCAGGCATAAAAACGGAATTTTTTTTAACATTTGAAGTTTTTTTAATATATTTATATATCGAAATATCACTTTTTGCATCCACTAAAAGATTCTTTATATCAAATTTTTTCCAAACGATATATTCTTTATTAAAATTTAAAAACATTTTCTTTACTAAAATTTTATCCACCCGCATATTTAAAATTTCAATGGACGGTTCAAAAATTTTTGTAGTCACTTTTTCTATTTCAACTTTTTTATGAATGCTTTTTGAAAGAGCAAATTCCAGAACGCCTTTTACTATAGGATCTAAAAAAATAACCATAAATAAAGACACAATACCACTTATAACACCAAAAGCAATCAAACCTGAAATTCTAAATATCCCTTTTTTTTCTTCTTTAGGAACTATCCAAGAAATATATTTTATCTTTTTTAAACGAGGAAAAACGGTTTTTCTATAATAGTCTATACTTTTTATAAGAAAAATATAAACAATTACCCCTATAACAATTCCCGTTATAAGACTGCCTAAAACAAGCGTATTATTAAAACCGCTCCATCTCATAAAAGGAAAGTTATATAAAAAAGTCCAAAAAGGTTCTAAAAGTTCATTTGTTAAAAGCCAATAACCTATTTTGTTAAATATAAAATCAATTAAATAACTTATTAAAGAAAATATACCAAAAGAAGCGAAATAAAGTCCTAGAGGAATACGAAAAATAAATACTGTAAATAAAATAAAATAATTAATAGGCGTAAAAGTAGGTAAAAAACCGCTGATTAATCCTAAAACCACAGCTAACGCTATCATATTTTTAGAAGAAGCCGAATTTAGCTCTTTAAAAAAAGAAAAAACAAAATCCCCCATTTTTATCCTTTTTTTCAATTATACCACTAAAAAGGTTTCTTTTTATCTAAAAAATACATTAACTTTTCAAATTCCTCATGAGAATAATATAAATACTTATACTTTTCATAAGTATTCCAAACTTTTTTATAATTATTTTTACCTCTTTTTTTTAGTTCTAAAGAGACAGCCGCATTAATAAATCCCCTATAAACATTTTTATAAGGATGCGAAGTTTTCCTTATAGTATGCCAATATTCCTCTAACAGTTCATGCGCCTCATAATATTTTTCTAAAACAACAAGTTCTTTAAATTTTTTAAAAATTCCCATATAATTTCCTTTAAAAAGAAGGTTTGTTTATGATTAATATAGTAACGGCTCTAAAAATAGAAGCCATTCCAATTATAGAATATTTTAACTTAAAATCAACAGGAGAAATATACCAAAATAAAGAAATCAATTTAATAATTACGGGGAGCGGAAAAGTAAAAAGCGCAATAAACACAGCCTTACTACTTCGAAAAAAAACTTATCCTACCATAAATATAGGAATAGCCGGCAGTAACAAACATCCGATAGGAAGTGGTTTTTTTATCCATAAAATAACAGATACCGATACAGGTTTTGAATATTATCCCGATTTTTTTGAAGAACCATCAGAAGAAATTTTTACCGTATCTAAAACTCAAAAATATTTTTCTTTGGTAGATATGGAAAGCAGCGGTTTTTTTGAAGCTGCTTATAAGTTTTTAAGTGTAGAAAAAATCATTCTTTATAAAATAGTAAGTGATACTCCCAATCAACCTTTTAATAAAAACACTATTCCAAAACTGATAGAAAAGTCATTTCCAATAATTAAATATATTATAAAAAATTTTCAAAATACAACATCGTTTACAGATATAGAAGAAAAAATAAAAAACCTTTATCTAACACAAACTCAAAAAGCTAAATTAAAAGAACTTTTAACTTATATGCAAACAAAGAATATTCCTTTTCCGGATATTCCAAAAACAAAAAATAAAAAAGAAACCCAAATATTTATAGAAAAATTAAAAAAGAGCCTGTTATGATTTTATATATAGAAAAAAAAGCCCTAAATTATCCCATTACACAATCAATCATAACAAAATTTAATCCAAAAATAATTTTAATAAATCATTATAAAGATATCTTCAATAGATTTCATCAAAACTTTAACTATCAAAAATCAAAAAATGCTTTAATATTAGCCGTAAAAGAGAATATCGTTTTTTACAAAGGAAGTAAATTCTGTAACAATAGAGGATTCGAAAACTTTTATTATTCAACCCAGATTTTAGGCTGTATTTATAACTGCGAATACTGCTATTTAGGCGGAATGTATCCCTGCGGTTATCCTGTCATTTTTGTTAATGAAAATGATTTTATCAACAACGCTTCAAAACTAAAAAACGCATATATTCCCATCAGTTATGAAACAGACCTTTTAGCATTTGAAGGAATTTATCCTTTTCATAAAAAATGGATAGAACTAGCCTCAAAAAGGAAAGACTTATTAATAGAAAGCAGAACAAAATCCGCAAATACGGATAAACTTCCAGACAATCCTCCAAAAAATTTTTTACTCGGATTTTCTCTTTCTCCCAAAGAAGTTACAAAATTTGAGAAAAAAGCTCCTTCTGTAGAAAAAAGAGTTCAAGCGATAAAAAAAGCTTTACAAAAAAATTATAAAATAGAAATAGCAATAGACCCGGTAATAAAAGTGAATAACTACAAAGAAGTATATAAAAACTTTATCTCATTTCTAAAAAAAGAACTGGATTTAGATAAAATCCATATAGAAATAGGAAGCTTCAGGATGAATAAAGATTTTTTAAAACGTTTAAGAAAAATACATCTAAGCGAAGTTACATGGTATCCATATGAAATAAAAAACAAAGAAGCAAGATATAAAGACGAAAAAGAAATTATTGATTTTATCAAAGGCTTAATATGAAAATAATTTTAACAGGCGCTAGCAGCGGAATAGGTGCGGCCATAAAAAAAGAGCTTAAAAAATACGAGATAATAGAAATTTGCAGAAACTGCCAACACAGTGTAAATTTAAACAACATAGATATCGTAAAAAAACTGAAATTTGATAATGTTTACGGGATAATTCATAATGCAGGAATAGGATATTTCGGTCAGTTTGAAGATATTGCAGTTTCTAAAATAGAAGAGATGATAAACGTAAATTTTTTATCTCCTATGATTTTAACAAAAAACCACCTAAAAGATATAAAAAAAAATAGAGGCTTTATTATTAATATCTCCTCAACATCCGCCATACATCCGGCAAGGCATGGAGTAGTGTACGGAGCAACCAAAGCCGCTTTAAGACATTTTGGAATTTCTCTTTTTGAAGAAGTAAGGAAATACGGGGTAAAAGTATGTAATATAATTCCTGATTTGACTCTTACCAACTTTCATTCAAATACCTTTTTTAAACCTTCTTCAGAAGAACTAGCACACCTAAAACCTCAAGATATAGCGAAAATAGTAAAAGATATAATAGAAGCCCCCAAACATATCGTTATGCAGGAAATCATACTAAAACCTCAGTTTTTTAAGATAGAGAAAAATTAAGCCATTCTTTAGCTCTTTTTCTAAGTTCCTCCGGATTATCGCTTGCAAAAAGTGTAATAGTAGAATCAAATTTAGGTAAAAGATTATATTGCTCTTTTAATAATTCAACTATTGCCTGTCCGGAATGTATAAGTTTAGCATTTGGAAAATGTTTCTGAAAGGAAGATGATAAAAAAGGATAATGAGTACAACCCATAATAATAATATCTATTTTTTCTTTATTTATGTTTTTGAAATAAATTTCAAATATATCATCCACTATTTTTCCTTCCGTAAACCCTTCTTCAACAAGAGGGACAAAAAGAGGAGTGGCTATAGATATAATATTATTAAAACCTTTTTTTCTAAGCAGATATTGATATTTGCCGGAATTAATAGTTCTTTTTGTTCCCACAAGTAAAATATTAGAGTTTTTATTCTCTTTTTCAACCGCTTTCACACCAGCCTCTATTACTCCAACAACAGGGAAAGAAGCTTCTTTTTTAAGTTCTTCTATAGCTACCGAACTTGCCGAATTGCATGCAATTACTAAAAAATCTATATCAAAATTTTTTAAAAACTCTAAAGCTTCAAGAGAATATCTGATAATAGTGGATTCATTTTTATTACCATAAGGAACTCTTGCCGTATCCCCAAAATAAATTATTTCTTTAAAAAGACCGGCAGACAAAATTTCTTTAGCTACACTGAGCCCCCCTATACCGCTATCAAAAACACCGCATCTATTCATTAATAGCGTTTAAAAACTCTTTATTATTTTTTGTTTTTAACATTTTTGAATATAAAAGTTTTAAAGCTTCTATCTCATCCATTTCACTTATTATATTTCTTATAGCCCATACTTTCGCAAGCTCTTCAGGCGTTAAAAGCAACTCTTCTTTTCTGGTACCGGATTTTAATAAATCAATTGCCGGATAAATTCTTCTATCTGCTATTCTTCTGCTTAGAACTGCTTCCATATTTCCAGTTCCTTTAAATTCTTCAAAAATAACTTCATCCATTTTTGAGCCTGTATCTATCAAAGCAGTGGCTATAATAGTCAAACTACCGCCTTCTTCTATATTTCTCGCAGCTCCAAAAAATCTTTTCGGTTTATGTAAAGCATTAGCATCAACACCACCGCTTAACACTTTACCACTTGCAGGCGTTACAGCGTTATAAGCACGAGCCAACCTTGTAATAGAATCAAGCAAAATAACCACATCTTTTCCCATCTCGACCATTCTTTTAGCTTTTTCTATCACTAGTTCAGCTACTCTTACATGATTTTGAGCCGGTTTATCAAAAGTGGAACTAAAAACTTCTCCTTTTACACTTCTTTGCATATCCGTAACTTCTTCAGGTCTTTCATCAACTAAAAGAACCATAAGTTCCACTTCAGGATGATTTTTAGTAATTCCATGGGCAATCTCTTTTAAAAAGATTGTTTTACCGCTTCTTGGAGGCGCAACAACTAGTCCCCTTTGACCTTTTCCTATAGGAGCAAATAAATCTAAAATCCTTCCCGTCAATTTAGTAGGTTCATATTCAAGTTTTAATTTTTCATTAGGATATAAAGGCGTTAAATTATCAAAAAGAGGTCTATTCTTAGCTTCTTCAGGAGGAAGATAATTAACAGCTTCTATTTTTAAAAGAGCATAATATTTTTCCTGGTCTTTAGGAGGTCTAACTTGTCCCGTAACTATATCACCTGTACGAAGAGCAAATCTTCTTATTTGAGTTTGGGACACGTACACATCATTTACCGAGTTTTCAAAATTTCCTCCTATACTTCTCAAAAAGCCATACCCATCAGGCATTATTTCTAAAATACCAGTAAATAATAAATAACCTCCCTGTTGTACTTGAGCTTTTAAAATTTCAAACATCAAATCCTGACGCTTATATTCTTGAGGGTTTTCAACTCCAAGTTTTTTCGCTATTTCAATAAGTTCGTCCGTAGGCATTTGACGAAGTTGTTCGATAGTATAGCCTTCTACAGGTATATGAGTTCTTTGTTTTTTATCTTCTGTAGATAAAGATTTTTCTCCATTTTGTTCTATAGTTTTATTCTCTTTTTCCATACGATTTTATCCTTTTGAAGATTATTTGAAGAGTTGAAGGTAACAAAATATTTATTGAGATTTTAATTAAAATACTTACATTTGTCAAGAAAAGAGTTTTGCTATATAAATTTAAACACGGAAAATATAATAAAAAGACATTCATCACATAGCGCCAGACCCTATAGTATATATTAAAGATTTAAAGATTAAATGTTAAAGACAAGAGATTAAGAGTAGATTTAAGAGGATAAAGTATACACTATAAATCCTAGCGGGGACCTACTTTCCCACATCCGTAAGGATGCAGTATCATCAGCGCTGTAGGGCTTAACTTCCTGGTTCGGAATGGTTCAGGGTGTTTCCCCTAC
>JBDONV010000067.1:0-3294 GCA_039831165.1 Nautiliaceae bacterium
AAAATCATACCAGCTTGCTATGTTTTGAGGTATTTTTATTTCTATATCGGGGATATATTCTGCTTTTCTGTATCTGAAAATGGCTTCCATCATTAAATTTATAGATTGACTTACAACATCCTCTTTTTCACTAAATATCTTTTTCCATACGTCTTCTAATATATTTTGTTTTTTTCTAATTTCATAAGGTAGTTCAATATCAATAACTTTATTATCACCGTATAAATTAACGGCAATTATAATATCACTCATATCACTCATAACCGGTGCTACCGGCATTAAATTCAACACTCCACCATCCACCAATATTCTACCGTTTATTTTAACGGGTTCAAAAAAACCCGGAATCGCACTTGAAGCTTTAACGGCTGTCCACAAATCACCTTTTTGAAACCAGATTTCTTTTTTCTTCGTTAAATCCGTAGCAACCGCCGTAAATTTTATGGGAAGATGTTCTATTTTATGTTCTCCGGCTAATTCTTTGACTTTATTGAATATTTTATCTCCGTCTAATTTAAAAGGTGGTTTATAAAATTTAAAAATATCCAAAAAATCCAAACTCATAACCCAGTTTTTATACTTTTCCAAGGCCCCGCAGGCTTCAACAGCACCTATTACAGCCCCCATAGAAGTACCAGAAATACTTATTATCTCAAAACCATAACTTTTAAGTTCTTCTATAACCCCTATATGGACATAACCTCTTGCTCCACCACCACTTAGTACAAGGGACACTCTCATAAAAAATTACCTTTTTTTAAATTGCAACATTGTTTGATTAGATGATTTTTAAAGAAATAAAAGAGAAAAGAAAAATTATCTTTTTGAGAATTGAGGAGATTTTCTTGCTTTCTTTTTCCCGTATTTTTTTCTTTCTACTACTCTTGCGTCTCTTGTTAAAAGTCCCGCAGGTTTTAGAATACTTCTAAATTCAGGTGCGTATTCAACAAGAGCTTTTGAAATTCCATGTTTGATAGCGTCAGCCTGAGCTGCAAATCCACCGCCTATCACCTTAACTTCGATATCAAAATTACCTTCTTGTTTAGTAAGCATTAAAGGCCATCTGACTCTAAGTTTAAGAGCTTCTCTTCCTCCTAGAAATTCATCAAGAGGTTTTCCGTTTACCGTAATAGCTCCGCTTCCGTTTTTAAGCCATACTTTAGCTACCGCTTCTTTTCTTTTTCCAGTTGCGTAAATTCTTCCATGCATTTTCATTAGTTACCCTTTACTTGAGCTGTATGAGGATGATTTTCACCAGCGTAAACTTTTAATTTTTTAAGCATTTTTCTTCCAAGTTTAGTTTTAGGAAGCATTCCTCTAGTTGCCAGTTTAAATAATTTTTCCGGATTATTTTTAAGAAGTTTCTCAACGGTTTCTTCTTTAACATGCCCGAAATATCCGGTATGTTTATAGTATTTGTCGTCAAGTTTTTTAGAAGTTGAAAATCTAACTTTATCCGCATTGATAACAACTACATAATCCCCGCAGTCTACGTGAGGAGTATAATAAGGTTTATGTTTACCTCTTAAAATAGTAGCAATTTCAGTAATCAATCTACCAAAAGTTTTATCTTTAGCATCTATTAAAATCCAATCTCTTTTAACATCTTCTTCTCTTATAGATTTAGTAAATTTCATTATCACACCTTTTGTGAATTTTTTAGGTATGAAATTGTAGTCTCCAAAACTTAAGAAAAACTTAATTTAAGTAAACTTTAAGGTTAGAAGCTTGAAAATTTAACTATAAGGTCTACTTCTCCAGCGGGAATTCTAAGTTCTCTTGATATTTCCTCTATCGAATATCCATTTTTATAAAGAGTTAATATCCTTTCCCTGTCAAGTTCACCTATATTTGTAATATTTTGAATTTTGTCTTTTTTTAAATCTATTTTAAGTTTTGCCAGTTCTTCTTGAATTTCCATATAAAAAGCCTTGTTTCTCTCTTCTAAGGCCCTCATATCGTCTACCAAAGTATCCATAATTTCCTCAAGCCTCTCAATAGCGCCTATAAGAGACTTATTTTTATCCTTTTTTTTCAGTTCAAAAAGCTCCTTATTTATATCCTCAAGAGCAAGTTCCAAAGCTCCGAATTTCTGTTCTATAACTCTATCCCTTTTTAAAATATAGATAAATAAAAAAAGAACAAAAAAACTAAGTCCACCAAACATTAAGTATATAATAACGTTAGCGTCCATTTTTTGCTCTCATTTCTCTTATTATAGCCCTTTCCCTGGCCGTTATATAGGCATTGTAATCTTTTATGTCCCTGTCATGCATATGAAGAATTTTAGCTTTACTTTCATCCAACGCCTCAAAAATAACAGGCACTTTTCTTTCCGGAAAAACCGGAAGGTCAAATCTTCCGTAATATTTTTTACCGTGTTCAAAAAGAGAATCTTTTATTTCAAACCCTTCAAACCCCAAGCCCGAAGTTTCGCTTTTAAACTTTAAAGGCAAAAGTTCCTTTTTTTCATTTTTAACGATTGAGGTGAGTTCATCTACCTTTCTGTGAAGGGCTATTAAAAGTTCAAGCAATACGGGGTCCGTTTCTTTAGTTTCTCCTCTGGCTTTTGCCAATTTTATATACTGTCCTATAGGATCGTCCGTTTCAGCTCCAAGCTTATCAAACTCCTCTTTTAAAGTATCGTTAAGCTCGTCAAATTCTATTTTTACGTATGCGGGAACTAGTCTCATTTTACCGCCTTATCCAGAATAACAAGTATTAAAAACACTATTCCTAGTATCCCGTTTACGTCAAAAAACGCTTTTGGAATATTTTTATAATCACGGCTTACAAGTTTGTGTTCGTAATAAAGCATACCAGCCGCAAAAATTACAGCGAGCCATCCAAAAAATCCCAAGTTTGCATACGCCGCAAACAAAGCCCAAAAAATTACCGCAAAAACATGAAACATCTTCGATATAAAAATAGCCCCTCTCTCTCCTACCATAGCGGGAATGGAATAAAGACCTTCTTGTTTGTCGAATTCCATATCCTGAAGCGAATATAAAACATCAAACCCCGCAACCCAAAACATAACCCCAAAAGCCAAAAAAACACTCCAGCACGGAATAGTCCCCGTTACGGCTACGGCTCCCGCAATCGGGGCAAGCCCCAAAGAAACACCTAAAACCAGATGTGAAAACTCGCTAAATCTTTTAAAATAACTGTATCCCCCCAATATTATTAAAATAGGAACGGAAAGTTTAAAAGCCAAATCGTTAATCATATAGGCACTGCCGATAAAAATAAGGGCGTTTGCCAAAATAAAAAGCTTTATTTCGCTTTCGCTAA
>JBDONV010000237.1:0-11381 GCA_039831165.1 Nautiliaceae bacterium
TTTGGGTGCTAGGGTGTTTTTGAAAAATACCGAACAGTTCAATCTTTTTGAAAAAGTCGATGTGGAAATAATAAGCAGTAATATCGCAACAGCTAAAATCAAAGGAAAAGCATACAAAGAGGAGTGACCTCTTAGTATGCGTAATCTATTCCAAACGCCATTAAAAAAGCGCCTCCGTCCGTAAATTCTCCCTTTGTATATGTCCCTGATACGGGGTCGTAAATACTTGCTTTTCTATCTGTCTGTTTTGCGTAAAGAGCCGAAAATCCGAATGTCAGTCTGTCATCGTATTTATATTTTATTCCTCCCGAAAAGATATGTTTGTCACTCTCAGGTAGTGAAAAGTCTATAGTTGAATCGGGTACGGGTGTTTTGTCGTAAGCGTAACCCACCATAAGGGTAAGTTTATCAGAACATTTATGCGTAATTCCTATTCTGTAGGTGTTTACGTCTTTCCAGTCTTTTGGTTTGGACGTCCCGAAAAGAGCGTCAACAAAAGGGTTATCAAAATCAAAATCAAGCTTTTTATAAGAAGACCAGAAAGTTCTTTCAATAACTATTTCAATCGTTGTTTTGTCAAATGTTTTAGCTACCGCCAAATTTAAAGCTGCAGGTATAGGAAGTGTAACTCTTCCCGAGGTGTTAAAATTTTTATAAGTATTGGCAGTTAAAGGTAAAGTGGGATTTTTTGCTAATAGAAGGTTTGTTAAGTAGTATCCGCTGGCGTTCCCTTTTAACGTAAGATTGATTTTAGAGCGGTATGTCGCCGCTATTTTTAAATCCCTGTTGTCGTTTTGATAAGAAACTGCGGCGTTCCATCCGAAATCTACCGATGTTCCGTTTAGATATTGGGAATAAAGGGGAGTCGTGGTTCCGTCTCCGTTATCTTTTATTCCGAGAATATTTGCCGTGCCTTCGCTTTTTACCGCTCTTATACCAAAAGCCATCGAGAAATTATTATTTATTTGTTTGGCTACCGTAGGATTTAGTTCTATTGTTTTAAGGGTAAACTCTTTAGCCCCGGCTTGAGGTATTATATCATCCCATCTTTTGGAGAGTCCGGCAGGTGCTACGATTGAAACTCCAAATCTCCATCCGTTAAAATTTTTTGATGAAAAATGAAATTGGGGGACCAAAAACTCTTCTTTTCTAGAGTCGTAACTTTCTCCGTTATTGTTTTTAAAAGTTACTTTTGGAAGATATATATAAGTCATAAGAATTTCGTAGCTACTTTTATTTTCGTTAAACACCATATTTGCGGGGTTGTAATATGCACTGTCGGCTCCGTTTGCGTTTGCCACGTATGCGGCGCTTAGAGCCAATCCGTTTATTGACTGTTCGGGAACTTTATATCCGTTTGCGAAAAGAAGTCCCGCTGTTATCGAAGAGAGTAAAATCAGTTTTTTCATTTAAGCTCCTTTTTTGTATAATTTTATAAAAAGTTTGCGATGTATAAAAAAGATTTTGATAAATTAACCGTTTTACCTCATAGTTTGTTGTTATATGGAAACAATTTTTATCTTCAAGAATATGAAAAAAAGATTTTGAAACAATTTGAAAATGCTAATATTATTAAAATGTATTACGATGATTATGATTTTGAAACGGCAAAAACCCATCTTAGTGAGAGTTCTCTGTTTGGGGATACAAACGTCTTAATAATAAAACATTCAAAAGTTCTTCCAAATATAGAAAAACTTCTTAAATATACTAAAGATAGTTATCTTTTTTTCTTTTATTACGGAGATAAAAAGCCGGATGTTTTCGGAAAAAATTTTGTAAGGTTTTTTGAACCGAATTTAAAAGAAAAACTTGAGTTTATAGAAACTTTTTCAAAAGAATACGGGGTAAAAATTTCAAAAGAAGCCTCTTTATATTTGGCTTCTGCGGTAGAGCCTTCTTTTTTCAGATATGAAATAGAAAAACTCTCTTTATATTCTTCGGATATTTCTTTGGAAGATGTTAAAAAACTTGTGTTTTTATATAAAGAAGAGTCTTTTGAGGAATTAAGCGTTTCTATTTTAAAAGGAGAGGATTTTTATGAAAAATTGAATAAAATTTTGGAAATCAGCGATTTTAAAAGAATTATTCCGGCAATAATAAGATATGTAAGAGAACTTTTTGAATACCATGTATACATAAAAAAAACAGGAGCTTCTTCACTTGAAGGATATCTTGGGTATAAGCTTCCTTTTCATATAGAAAAACAGAGAATTGAACTTGCAATTAAATTTAAAGAAAAAGATTTTTACGAACTTTTAAAAAATCTTCTTAAATTCGAACTTGAAATGAGAAACAGTGAAAAAAATAAAGAAGCTGTTTTTTGGGAAGCTATGAGTTATTTAAAAATTTTTACTTCTTTTTAAATAGGCTTTTTATTCTTTTTGCGGCTTTTGTAACTCCTAGTTTCATTCCGGAGTATCTCATCATTTTTGCCATCTGTTTGTATCTGTTTTTTTCATAACATGGATTTGGACAGTTTCTGCATCTCGGTTTTGGGTCGTTAGGACATTCTTGAAGTTTTGAAAAAGAGTATTGAATAAGAGTGTGGCATTCTTCGCATAGATTAAGGGTTAAATTGAAAGTTTTGTGTTTATAAGGTATATGATAAGTTTTTTGGTATTGATTGTTGTGTTTGTCATGGCAGAATATTGTAAAAAATTTTTCAAGGGTTTTTATTTCGCTTTCAAATTTTTCAGTAGTCATGTTAAACCTTTAAATGTCCGTAGGAGGGGATACAAGAAGTATACGGTATATTAAAGCTTTTTTCATTGATTAAGCTCAAGAAACGTATCAAAATTTTGTCTTATCGCTTCATATAGAATAATACCGGTACTGACCGCTAGATTTAAACTTCTGCCTTGTTTGGTCATAGGTATGGTTATACACTGGTCTTTGAAACGTTTTAGGATATTTTCGTCAATTCCTTTTGTTTCACTTCCGAAAATAAAATAGTCTCCCGGTTTATAGTTTTTTTGAAAATATGGGGTATTTGTTTTTGTAGTGGCGAAAAAACATCTTGAAATGTCAATTTTGCTTAAAAATTCTTCCGTACTTTCCCATACGGTTAAGTTCAGTTTGTCCCAATAATCAAGTCCCGCTCTTTTTACAGCTTTTTCACTGATATCAAAACCTATAGGTTTTACGATATGTAAAGAGGCTCCGGCGTTTACGCATAATCTTCCTATATTGCCCGTATTTGGAGGTATTTGAGGATTAAACAGCACTATGTTAAACACGTTTGGACCTTTTTATAAGATGTTCTAAAATTTTTGCTATGGCTTTGGGCTTTTTGGAAAATACGTTTTTTAGTCTGTCTTTTATTATTTGGTATTTTATCTCTTCTTTGTTTATATTGTTCACGGGTTCTCTTTATAATATGATTGTTTTATTAGCGTATACGAATATTCTGTCTTCAATTGCCAGTTTGATAGCCCTGCTTAAGACTATTTTTTCTATATCTCTTCCCTGAAGTCTCATCTCTTCCCAGCTCATCTCATGGTCTACTCTTATAACGTCTTGCTCTATTATAGGACCGTCATCAAGGTTGTTGTTTACAAAATGGGCCGTAGCACCTATAATCTTTACTCCCCTGTCATATGCTTGTTTATAAGGATTTGCTCCTATAAAAGCCGGTAGGAAAGAGTGGTGAATATTTATAATCTTGTTTGGAAATTCTTCTACAAAGTTAGGGGTTAAAATTCTCATAAACTTAGCTAAAATTATAAAATCAGGATTTGTGGGTTTTATAATTTCAAGCATTTCGTTTTCATGTTCCACTCTGCTTTTACCTTCGGCCGGAATATAGTAAAAAGGAATATTGAATTTTTCAACTAACTCTTTTAAATTTTCTCTATTTGCAATTACTCCAAGTATTTCCACGTCCAAATCGCCTGAGTATTGTTTAATAAGTATATCTCCAAGGGCGTGGACTTCTTTAGTGGCCATAAGGAAGAGTCTTTTTTTTCTTTTTTTATAAATTCTTATATTTGCGCAGGGAACTTCTTTTAAAATTTGTTCTTTTAATTTTTCTTTATCTATTTTACCCACAATTACCGCACGGAAAAAAAATTTATTGTTTTCTTTATCAACAAATTCCTGCTGTGTTTCTATATTAAAATCATTTTCATATAAAACTTTAGATATCTTATAAACAAGACCTTTTTTATCATCACAGTCAATTAAAAGAGTATATTTCATATTAGGCCTTTTTAATTAAAATTTTATCATATATTAAAAAGAGGAGAAAAGAAAACTAAAGTTTAAAGTGAGAACTTTCTTTTTCCAGAAGGGAAATAATATTTTTTAATTGATTTGAAATAGATTTTAAATCTTTGGCAATGTGTTGAGATACTTTACTTTCATCTACTAAACCGTCTATTGCTTTAATTAGTGATTTTATATGTTCTTTTGTTTTTGTAGTTTCTTCTAATGCTTTTGAGGAGATTTCTATTGTATTGCTTAACGAACGCATAGTAGAGTCGGTTTTATCTATTAATACATCTGTTTTGTCCGTAATAAGTGTAAATTCTTTTGCTTTATCTTCTATCTCTTTTTGGGCTTGCATAATTCCCTGGACGATTATATTTACAGCTGCGTCTATTTCACCTAATGATTTTTGAGTTCTTTCAGCTAGTTTTCTAACTTCATCCGCAACGACTGCAAATCCTCTTCCATGTTCTCCGGCCCTTGCAGCTTCTATTGCAGCATTAAGAGCTAGAAGATTTGTTTGGTCTGCGATTTCTTTTATTATATTTATAATATCTTTTATCTGATGAGATTGGTCTGCAAGAGATGTTATTTGATTAGCTATTTCATTTTCTTTTTCTTTTTCAAATTCTATTTTTTCAACTACTTCTTTTAACGTTTTTACCGTATCTTCCAAAATATACTGGGTTTTATTAATGTCTTCTACAGTTTTTTGTACTTTTTCTTCGGCTGAGTCTACTTCTTCTTCTATTTGTTGGCTATTGTTTTGTATTTGTGAGATTAAAGCTGATTGGTTATTAACGCTTTTTTCCATTTTTTGAGCGTTTTCATCAAGTTTTCTTGCTATAGAAGAAGTTGTTGTTAGCATTGTTTTTATTTTGCTGATTAATTCTGCGAGTTTGGTTATAAAATTATTAATCGCTTTTGCTATTAATCTTATTTCAGGAGTTCCTTTTTCAGGAAGATGAATGCTTAAATCGTCTTCGCTTTTAGATAAAATTTCCGCATACTCTTTTACCGGATTTATTATATTTCTTTCAAAAAAGAATTTAATTGAAAGGCTTATTATGGCTATGAATGCGATTATTGCCAGAATACTGCCTATAAGCATTATTTTTTGAGTTTTTGAAATAGCTCCTTTTATCTGATTCATAGGAACTTCAACACTTACCATTCCCCTAACATCTCCGACTTTGTAATTAAACGCCACATTTCCGTAATCTTTTACTAAAGCTTTATAAAGTTTTTCAGGTACATCTTTATAAGGAGTACCATGACATTTTAAACATACTTTTTTTATATAAAGGGGTTTTGCATATCTGATAACTTCTTCTCCTTTTTCATTTTTAGCTATTTCCCAGTATTCAGGAAGTTTTTTTTCTTCAAGAAGTTTTAGAATTTTTATTTCCTCTTTATTTGGTTTATTAAGGGGATTTCTGTATTTTAAAGAAGTCTGTTTAATATAAAATCCTGATTTTTGTGTAACTTCTGCGGCAACGTTTCTTCCCGAAAATGCTGGAGTACAAGCCCATCTTGAAAGGCCGTCTTTAACCGTTACGTGAGGAGCCACTTTTGCCATATAATGTCTCATAGCGATTAACTGGTCGGCCGCTTTTCTAGCTTTATCAATCCCTTCATTTATGGCAAGTTCTTTTAATTGGTTTTGAATTACAAAATATCCGGGAATTAAAATAATGATAAATGCACTTATAATAATAAGAATAATTTTGGTTTTGGAAGACATTTTTTCTCCTTAGCGATTTTGATAAATAATTATACAAAAAAAGATTAAAATTTAAGGGTAAATAATTTCTAAAGGATAACTTTTTATTTCTTTTAGAATTGATTTTCGTGGGTTTTTAGGGTCAATGTGTTTTGGACGGTATTTTTTATCCCATAGATTCTCTTTTTTTATCCATTCCTCACAGCAGTTGAGGTTAAGAATTGAAAAAGTTTTTAGCGGATATTTAAGGGCAAGAGCATAAAGAAATCTGTTTGTAACTTTTTTTGGACGTTTTTTGATTTTTATTTCTCTTTTTAGTCGGTTTGGAAGATTAAGAATTTTAATAACTTTTTTATGATTTAAATGTTTATAATAAATCAAATGATAAAGAAAAAAACTTTCGATTGGATTGTGTTTATAGATTTTTGCCAAATAAAAAAAGTCTTTTTTACTGAATGTTAAGTTAAAAAGTTTTTTTGCAATATATAAAGTTATGAAATAATAAAAGCCGTAATAAAGATGATTTGATTTAAACATCTTTTCAAACTCCATATATATTCTATCACGGCTTAAATCGCTTAGGTCTATTAATCTGCACAGTTTGATTGTTTTTTCTGCAACTTTAAATTTTAGTCTTGATGAAAACTGCATAGCCCTTAAAACTCTTAAAGAGTCTTCAATAAAAGTTTTATCATCTATATGACGGATTATTTTCTTTTTAATATCGTTAACTCCTCCCCAAAAATCCAGTATTTTGCCGGTATAGACGTTTTTCATTAGAGCATTCATTGTAAAATCCCTGCGTTTTGAGGCTGTTTTTTCATCCTGTGTTATAAAGACTTCAAATCCTTTATGTCCTTTTGAGATTTTACTTTCAATCCTTGGTAGGGCAATATCGAAGTTTTTCCATTTATATACGAAAAAACTTTTTCCAACTCCTTTAGCGCCGAGTTTTTTCATAAGGATATCAAATTTTTCGGGATTAATATCATAAACTTCCAAATCATACTCTTTGGGAGTAATTCCGAGTATTTCATCTCTTACACATCCTCCAACAAGATATACTCGGGAAGTATAGGGAGCAAAAAAATTTTTTAGAAATTCTAAATCATCATTTTTCATCAGTTTTTAGAAAGTCTTTCATCTATTTTAGCAAGAAGATATTCCAAAAAGTTTAATGTAACGTCTAATTTAACGTCAATATTTTGAGTATTTGGGGATTGAAGGCCGTCAAAAAGCACTAAAATTCTTTCTTTAATATGTCTTAAAAACTCTTTATCGCATTCCGTTTTTTTTTCGTTTATTTCTTCTAAAAACTCTTCTTCCTCTATTTCCTGTAACGTTTCAAGTATTGTTTCTTTTAAGTCCATTATATCTCGCTTAGCCATTTTTCGAATTCATATCTGTTTTTTTGGTTTATTTTATCAAACTCTTGCAGCTTTATAATGTTTACGCCTTTGAATTTTTTTCTTGATTTAAGTCTTTTTATTGCTTCTTTTAGTTCTTTGTCGTTTGGATATTTTTTTAACAGTTGTTTATAAATCTCCAGGGCTTCATATTTAAAACCCTGGTTTTCAAGTATTTGAGCGTATGTTTTAGTTAGCGGCATGTTCTGCTATTAAACTTCCCATTTCAGATGTAGTTACTACTTCTTTTGCATCAAAATTGGCAAGGTCTTTTGTTCTGTATCCTTCCGCAAGCACTTTTTTAATGGCTTCTCTTATTCTGTTTGCTCCCTTGTTTTCTCCTAAATAATCAAGCATCATAGCGGCACTAAGGATAGTTGCTATAGGATTTGCTATTCCCTGTCCCGCAATATCTGGAGCGCTTCCGTGAATAGGTTCAAAAAGCCCCACTTTTCCTCCTATACTAGCACTTGGAAGAAGTCCGATACTTCCTACAATCATACTTGCTTCATCGCTTAGAATATCACCGAAAATATTTCCTGTTAAAACAACATCAAACTGTTTAGGGTCTCTTACCAGCTGCATAGCCGCATTATCCACATACATATGTTCAAGTTCCACATCCGGATACTCTTTTGCCACTTCGCTTACAACTTCTCTCCACAGTTCGCTAACTTCCAAAACGTTTGCTTTATCTACTGAAGTTACTTTTTTTCTTCTTTTTTGTGCTTCTTTAAAAGCTACATGAGCTATTCTTTCTATTTCGTCTCTTGTATAAATCATTGTATTGTAAGCTTTATTGTCGTCTTTATATCTTGGCTCTCCGAAATATATACCTCCTGTAAGTTCTCTTACCACTTCCAAATCAACGCCTTTTATAACTTCAGGTTTAAGGCTGGAAGCGTTTACAAGTTCATCAAAAATAATGGCCGGTCTTATATTCGCAAAAAGCCCTAACGATTTTCTAAGTTTTAAAAGTCCGCTTTCGGGTCTTTTTTCCTTAGGAAGAGAGTCCCATTTAGGTCCTCCTATAGCTCCGAATAAAATAGCATCAGAATTCATACACCCTTTTATCGTTTCATCTGGACATGGGTTGTTAAAAACATCAACTGCGGCACCTCCTAGCAAATACTCGTTATATTCCAAATCAAAACCTTCTTTACTTGCAACCGCATCCAATACCTTTATTGCTTCATCTACTATTTCAGGACCTATACCGTCGCCTTTTAATACGGCTATTTTATAATTTCTCATTTTTTTCCTTTATCATTTCTTTTGCGTAGTTAATAAGTCCTCCGGCAGCAATAAGTTCTTGCATAAAAGGAGGAATAGGTGCAAATTTATACTCTTTTCCTGTATCTATGTTATGGATTATTCCTTTATCAAGGTCTATTTTAACAAGTTCACCTTCTTTTATTTCATCGCTTTCAAGCAGTTCGAAAATTGGAAGCCCCATATTAAAACTGTTTCTATAAAAAATTCTTGCAAAACTTTTCGCTATAACCGCTGCAACCCCAGCCGCTTTAAGGGCTATTGGAGCATGTTCTCGGCTGCTGCCGCTTCCAAAATTATATCCGGCTACAATAATATCGCCGGGTCTGACTTTTTTGGGAAATTCAGGGTCTGCATCTTCCATTACATGTTTTGCGAGTTCATGAGGGTCTGATGTATTCAAGTATCTTGCCGGAATAATAAGGTCAGTATCGATATTGTCTCCAAACTTCCAAACTCTTCCTGTAATAACGTTCATATAAAGCCTTTTTGTTGAAATTTTATCAAAAATTGTTTCATATTTTAAATTTGAGTTATAATAACACAAAAGGAGTAAAAAATGAAAATTTCTTCATGTATTATTAAATCGTTTAGAAATCTTTTCTCGCAAGAAGTTTTAAAAGTGATAGTTATAACCGCTTTGCCGGTTTTTTTATTTTATTTGGGGCTATTGATTATTTTTTGGAATCCCATTATAAATATAAGCGGAGAGCTTATTTCATGGATACCTTTTAGTATTCTTAAATTAAACGGGGCTTTTTTTATTCTTTTTTTTCTCTGGTTTTTGAGCGTTGTGGTAAGCTTTGCCTTTGCTACTGCCGTGTTTGGTCCTATCTTTTTAAACTATTTAAAAAGTAAATATTACTATTTTTATTTAATTGCGTCTATTTTGTTTTTTTCTTTATTATATGCGGTTTTATTTATCAGCAACTGGGATTTTATCAATAATGAAGTTAAAAAACTATTAGTTCTTTTGCCTTTTGATACGGTTTCAAAAGGAGTTGTCTCTATTGTTTCCATTTATATTTTTTATAATTTTTTTATTTTGACATTGTTTGCGATTATCTTTGTTTTTGCCAAACCTTTTTTAGAAGCTATAAAAGAACTTGAATATGGTGATGTTAATATAGGTGTAAAAGAAGCTGTTGGTTTTAAAAAGGTCCTTTTTAAAGATATTTTGATATTTTTAGGTCTTTTTATTTTTCTGTTTCCCTTATTTTTTATACCTGTGGTTAATATAGGATATCAACTATTTTTGTGGACCAAACTTTATCATGATTCATTTTTGTATTTTGTGTGTAATGAATATTGTTCAAAAAAAGAATTTGAAGAGATAAAAAAACATAAATTAAAAACTGTTTTGATAGCTTTAATTGCTGCTAGTTTCAATTTTTTGCCTATTGTTAATTTCTTTGCGCCGTTTTTTGCGGTTATTATGTTTTTTCACTGCGTTATGGAATTAAAAAAAAGCTAACTTAATTATCTTTTTAAGTTATTAACCGTTTGAAGCATTTCATCACTTGTCATAATGGCTTTACTTGAAGCGTCATAGGCTCTTTGTCCGGTAATAAGGTCTGTCATTTCCTCTACAAGCTGGACGTTGCTCATTTCGACAAATCCCTGCCTTATTTCCCCAAGTCCGTCGATTCCAGGATTGCTGACAATCGGGTCTCCCGAAGAGGAAGTATTTATGTAAAGGTTGCTTCCAAGAGAATGAAGACCGGCTGGGTTTATAAATTTGGCAAGCTGGATTTGACCTATTTGTTGCATTTGAGTTTGTCCGGCTTCTAAAATACTGACTGTACCATCGGTACCTATAGATACCTGTACCGTTGTAGGTGGCAGGGTAATTTCAGGAATGAGCTTATATCCGTCGCTTGTAACTACGCTTCCGTTTGAATCTAGTTTAAAAGCCCCGTCTCTTGTATATGCTATTCGTCCATCAGGAAGCTGTACCTGAAAAAAACCGTCTCCCTGAATAGCAAGGTCTAAATTGTTTCTTGTTTCTTTAAAGTTTCCCTGTGTAAAAATTTTTGATATTGCCGTAGGCCTAACTCCAAGCCCGACACTTATGCCGGTAGGTGACTGGGTTGTCGTTGAAGTTGCTGTACCGGCATATTCCATGGTCTGATAAAAAAGGTCCGCAAATTCGGCTCTTTGTTTTTTGTATCCTATGGTATTTACGTTTGCTATATTATTTGATACTACGTCTATTTGCATTTGCTGAGCCATCATCCCTGTGGCTGCCGTATAAAGACTTCTAATCATTTTAAAATCCTTTTAAAAAAATCTCTCTATTTTTCTTTAAGCAAATTTTATTCCTAAATTAAGCCCTTACGTTGGCTAGTTTGTCTATAGCGTCTTTATTTAGGTCGTCCATAAAGGTATTCATAACTTTTTGATACTGTTCTACTAGTCTGTTTGTTTCTATAAGTTCCGTCATCTCTTTTACGGGATTTACGTTTGATTTTTCCAAAAAGCCCTGAAGAGTGGTATTTTTAGTATTTATTTTTTCACTGCCGGGGATAAAATCCCACATTTTATTACCTACTTTTTTTAAAGTGTTTAAATCATCTATACTGACTACTTTTATAGTTGCTATTTTAGTTCCGTCAGTATATATATTTGCATTTTTATCAATAGTGATGTTTTTTACGCTAGGGGGTATTTTTATAGGGTTATTTTTTGTATCAAGCAGTCTGTATCCTTCTTTTGTTACTATATACCCTTCAGAGTCGAGATTAAAATTTCCGGCTCTTGTTATTTTTTCT
>JBDONV010000017.1:0-3283 GCA_039831165.1 Nautiliaceae bacterium
GGTTGAACATAAACCAATAAAAATAAACGAAAACAGAAAACTGAAAATTGCCGTAATAGATAATTATATAGAAGAAGCCGATGAAGATGTTAAAAAAGCGATTTTAGATGTTATAAAAGCTTTAGAAAAAGAGGGGCATACTATTATTCATAAAACTTTAATGAACTCTAAATACGACGTTGCTACTTATTATGTAGTGGCGACTGCGGAAGCCAGCTCAAACCTTGCAAGATTTGACGGAATGAGATACGGTAACAGAATTGAAGGAAAAGATTTAAAAGAAACATATAAACTCACTAGAGCTCAATTTGGTGAGGAGGTAAAAAGAAGAATAATGCTTGGAACATTTGTTCTTTCAAGCGGATATTATGACGCTTATTATCTAAAAGCTCAAAAAGTAAGACACTTAATTAAAAATGAATTTGATAAGATTTTTAGTGAAGTAGATTTAATATTAACCCCGGTAACTCCTACTACGGCGTTTGAATTTGGAAGTAAAAAAGACCCGCTTGAAATGTATCTAAGCGATATTTATACAATCAGTGTAAACTTAGCGGGAGTTCCTGCTATTTCGGTTCCTATAGGAAAAGACAGGGATAATATGCCAATAGGACTTCAGCTTATAGCCAAACATTTTGATGAGCAGGCTCTTTTTGACGGAGCAAAACAGGTAGAAAATTTAGTAAAGGAAAGCACATGAGAATTAAATATAAAGCTTTAACATTTGAAGACGTTTTATTAGTCCCAAAATATAGTGAAGTATTACCAAAAGAAGTTGATTTAAAAACTAAATTTACAAAAAACGTTGAACTTAATATTCCTATTGTTTCAGCCGCTATGGATACGGTTACGGAATCAAGAGCGGCAATTGCCCTTGCAAGACTTGGGGGAATTGGGGTAATTCATAAAAATATGGATATCGCAACTCAGGCTAAAGAAGTTGAAAAAGTAAAAAAAAGTGAAAGCGGCATTATTATTGACCCTATAAAAATTTTCCCTGATGATACTTTGGCAAAAGCCGAAGAGCTGATGGCTACCTATAAAATTTCAGGTGTACCGGTTGTAGATAAAAACGGGAAGCTTATAGGAATTCTTACCAATAGAGATATGAGATTTGAAAAAGATTATTCAAAAAAAGTAAAAGACGTTATGACAAAAATGCCTCTTGTTACGGCAAAAGAGGGCATAACACTTGAAGAAGCGGAAGAGATTTTACACGAAAACAAAATCGAAAAACTTCCGATTGTTGACGAGAAAGGCTATTTAAAAGGTTTAATTACTATAAAAGATATCCAAAAGAAAAAAGAGTATCCAAATGCGAATAAAGATAAATTCGGTCGTCTTAGAGTTGCTGCGGCAATTGGTGTAGGTAATGGAATTGAAAGAGCTGCTGCGTTAGTTGGGGCGGGAGTTGATGTTATTGTTATCGATTCTGCTCACGGTCACTCAAAAGGAATTATTGATTTAGTAAAAGCGGTTAAAGAGAGATTTGACGTTGATGTGGTGGCTGGAAACGTAGCAACTGCTGAGGCTACAAGAGATTTAATTAAAGCGGGAGCCGATGCCGTTAAAGTTGGAATCGGGCCTGGTAGTATCTGTACGACTAGAATCGTGGCAGGTGTAGGGGTTCCTCAAATCAGTGCGATTGACGAGTGTGCTACTGAAGCTAAGAAATATGGAGTTCCGGTAATAGCGGATGGTGGAATTAAATATTCTGGAGATATAGCAAAAGCATTGGCGGTTGGTGCAAGCAGCGTAATGATAGGAAGCTTGCTTGCAGGTACTGAAGAGAGCCCGGGTGAGACTATTATGTATCAGGGAAGACAATACAAATCATATAGAGGGATGGGAAGTATCGGTGCTATGCAAAAAGGAAGTAACGACAGATATTTCCAAGAAGGTACTGCCGCTGATAAACTTGTACCGGAAGGTATTGAAGGTATGGTCCCTTACAGAGGTAAAATAAAAGATGTTATTCATCAATTAATAGGTGGGCTTAGAGCAAGTATGGGATATGTAGGGGCAAAAGATATTCCAACATTCCAAGAAAGAGCGGAATTTGTTGAAATTACATCTGCCGGACTTAAAGAATCTCACGTTCATGACGTAACAATTACAAAAGAAGCTCCAAATTATCATCAGTAATTTCTTCTTTTCTTTTTCCTTATAAATTAAAAATTTTTTAATATTTTCCAAAATTTTGTTATAATGTATGAAAATATCAAAAAAAGGAGAAAATATGAAAAAATTATTAATTAGCGCAGTTTCAGCAGCCGTTTTAGCAACTAGTGCGTTTGCTTACGAGTATATTACAATAGGTACAGGTGGAGTTACAGGTGTATATTATCCGACAGGCGGGGCGATTTGTAGAATTATGAATAAGATGAAAAAACAAACAGGAATTAAATGTACGGTAGAATCTACAGGAGGAAGCGTATATAACATTAATGCAATCAAAAAAGGCGAACTTGATTTTGGTATAGCACAGTCTGACGTTGTTTATCAAGCATATAACGGTGAAGGCAAATTTAAAGGAAAGCCATTTAAAGGTTTAAGAGTTGTTATGTCAATTCATCCAGAACTTCTAACTCTTGTAGTAAGAAAAGATAGTGGAATTAAAAATTTCTTTGATTTAAAAGGTCATAGAATTAATATAGGTAATCCTGGGAGCGGTAACGAAGCTGCTGTTAAAACACTGTTTGATTATTGTAAAAAAATGAATTTAAAAGATATAAAAGTAGAGCAACTTAAAGCTGCAGAATGTCCTAATGCTTTAAAAGATAAAAAAATCGAAGGATATTTTTATATGGTTGGACATCCTACAGCTAATATTAAAGATGCGGCAAATTCTGTTGATATCGATTTAATCTCACTTGATAACGTACCTGCCGCTCAAAAACTTGTAAAAGAAAAACCATACTACGCATGGGGTACAATTCCTGCAGGAATGTATAAGGGTGTAAATCATCCTACAAAAACATACGGAGTTAAAGCAATTTTAGTTACAAGTGATAAAATGGATGATAAAACCGTTTATTATCTAACAAAAGCTATTCTTGATAACTTCAATAAATTCAAAAAAATGCATCCGGCATATAAAAATTTAACTAAAAAAGACCTTCTTAAAGGATTTGATTTAAATATGATGCATCCAGGCGCTAAAAAAGCTTTCCAAGAAGCGGGACTTCTTAATTAATTCCCCTTCTTAATTTTTTGCTAAGCAGCCAACTGGCTTTTTAGCATTAAATTAAGGAGAATTAATGGCAAAACCCGATATTTTAGA
>JBDONV010000150.1:0-11315 GCA_039831165.1 Nautiliaceae bacterium
TTAATAGCTCATAAACCTTCATGTATGCCAAGTATGGTTGGGCTTTTACTTCTATTTGGAATAATTATTAAAAACGCGGTATTGTTAATAGACTTTTATAAAGAATATAAAAAAGAAGGTAAATCTCCGTTTGAATCTGCAATTGAGAGTGTTAAAGTCAGATTCAGACCCGTTATGATGACAGCTTTTGGTACAATTGCGGGAATGATTCCTATCGCTCTTGAACAGGCGGTGGGACTTGAAAGATTATCGCCGCTTGCAAATGTTGCAGTGGGAGGATTGTTGGTTGGAACGCTTTTAACGTTAATATACGTTCCAATGCTTGCTTATTCTACTGACCCGGATAATAAAAAAATAAAGGAGTAAAAATGATTAAATATGCAACACCTGCAGGAAGTAAAGAGCTAAAAACAAACATTGAAGAATTTATTAAACTTTACAAAGAAGGAAAAGCGGTATTGCTTGATATAAGAATGCCGTTTGAAAAAAAAATCTGGGGAGTTAAATTCGCCATTGAACTTGCACCCGATGAAATTGAAACAAACCTTGACAAACTTCCAAAAGACAAACTGATTGTAGCGGCATGTCCCGGCAATACACGCTCTCCTTTTGCAGCTGCATTTTTAAAAGAAAAAGGATTTAATGCCACATATCTTGAAGAGGGGCTGCTTGAACTTATGAAAAAATTAAGAGGCGGGGAAGCTAAAAAATTCTTAGAAGACTAATTCTCTTCTTTTTTTCTTATCTCACTAAAAGGAAATTAAAATGTTTTATTTTGAAATTTTTATAGTTTCAACCGTTTTAAGTGCATTTTTTGCTCTTGGTGGCGTTGGAAGCGCCGTTGCGTTAATTCCTGTACTGCACTGGATGGGGATTGACTTTAACTTTGCAAAAGTAATAGGTCTTTTTGTTAATACAACCACGACCGTAACCGCGACAATAATGAATATAAAAAGAAAAGTTTTGGACATTAAATTTGCCCTGCCGCTTGCAATTTCACTTGCCGCTTTTTCACCTATAGGGGCGCTTTATTCAAAACATGTACCCGTTCATGAAGTAAAATGGCTTTTTGCCCTGTTTTTATTTTTTAGTGCAAGTATGATTCTTTTTGGCAAAAAAGAGCAAAAATTTCATTTCACAAAACCATGGATTATGGTATTAATAGGAGCCGTTGTAGGTTTTATAAGCGGACTTCTTGGAATTGGAGGAGGTGCTTTACTTATGCCGGTATTGATTCTTTTGGGATTTGATGCCAAAAAACTGGCTGTTACTCTTAGCTTTGTCATTCCGTTTTCAACGTTTGCGGCATTTTTGACGTATATTAGCTTTGTAAAAATTGACTGGGTAATTTTAGGCGTTGCGACGCTTGGGGCAATAGCGGGAGGATATATAGGAAACTATTTTATGCACTTTAAACTCGAACAGCACCATATCAAAAAAATAATCGGAATACTTTTGTACATTATTGCTTTTAAGATGATATGGAGTTTAATTAACTCTTAATTTAAGCTTAAAAGAAGTTCAAGAGTTAAAGGATTAATTAAATTTGTATTATAAGCCTGCAGTAAAGAACCGCTTTTAAGAATAGATGAAAATGTCTCAAAATCGACAGGATTTATTTTAGTGTTTGAAAAAGGTGTTTGTAAAGAAAACTCTTTTAAAGCGTCTATAAAAGACTCTTTTTTTTCAAGAAGAAGTTTTTCATACTCTTCTATTGACATTTCGTCGGGATTAAATACCGGAATTGATAAAGAAAAATCTTTATCTCCTATTTTAAGGGTCTGATTGAAAACTGGCAAATCGTTAAATGTTGTATTTTGAATGGTTGAATTTATTTCTTCAGAAATTTTTTTTAAAATTTCTTCTGTCGGTTTGTTTATATTTTTTAAAATATCTACATATGAAAGTATTTTATCTATTGCATTTGTAGCTGTTTGTAATATGCCTATTTTTTGATGAAATTCGTCTACTTTAGCAAATAAAGGGTTAGAGGCAAACTGTGTCGGTAAAAAATAATCGGTTATTCTTAAAGCGATTAAATTATTGACGTACTCCGGATTAAACGTTATAGGTTTGGTTTGATAAGGCGTTATAGGTAAAAAACTGAGAGGATAAAAGGAAGTAGTCATTTTTTATCCTTTTAACAGATTCATTAAACTTTCCTGAGAGAGGTTCATTTTATGAACCTGTGCTAAAACAGCGGCGTTTAGCATAATTTCGCTATTTTTCATATCGGTAACCGCTTTTGCCACGTCAACTTCATTTTGAGATTTTACTTTTGATAAATTAATTACGTAAGTTGATAAATTATCAACTTTTGAAACCGCTTCGTTTTGAAACGCTCCTATACTGCTTCTTGCGCTGTTTAACGCTTTTTCAAAATCTTCCATATTTTCTATTGAAAAAGAAGGCATTGATGTATTTACTTCCGTTCCGTTAAAATTAAACTGACCGAATACACTTTTATCGTTATAAGTTGTCTGGTTTAAAGTGTCGTTTATATTTTGAGCGTATTTTTGAATCTGTTCGTTTATAGCTGATAAATTATCGCTGTTTAAAGCGGCATTATTTGCTGCTGTTTGTAAAGTTTTTATATTGTTTAAATTATCGCTTATATTATTTAAAGCCCCGTCAGCTATTTGCATAAAGCCTATCGCTTCGTTAAAATTATTTATTTCCTGCATAGAGGTGTCTATTTCGGAATTAAAAACATCCTCAACAAAAGCATTTACTATATTTTCGGTTTTTGCCGGATTTGCAATTTTTTCAATATTTTCGTTAACTTTATTTAAGTTATTGTTGATATAATTTGCCATATTATTGTTTATTTTCATTTTCCCCTCCTTAGGAGTAAAATATTTCTATATATATTATACCATATTTTTGATAAAATTCTTAAAAAAAACTTAAGGTTTTTTATGATAAAAATAAAACATTTGAAAAAAGTATTCGGAGAAAAGGTTGTTTTAAGAGATGTTAATCTTGACATTTTTGATGGGAAAATTACCTATATTATGGGAATGTCAGGACAGGGTAAATCCACTATTATAAAACATATCGTAGGTCTTTTAAGGCCTACGGCTGGGGAGATATGGGTGGATGGCGTAAATGTTGCGGATGCTGATTTACACACTCTTTATGAAATAAGAAAAAAAGTGGGGTTTACTTTTCAAGAGGGGGCTTTGTTTGACAGTATGAATATTTATGAAAATGTGGCGTTTCCTTTAAGGGAGCATACTTCTTTAAAAGAATCGGAAATTAAAAAGAGGGTATTTGAAACACTTGAGATGGTTGGATTAGAGGCGGAGCGGGTAGCTTTTCTTTTTCCCCATGAACTAAGCGGAGGTATGAGAAAAAGGGCTGCAACGGCCAGAGCTATTATTTTAAAGCCTAAGTATATTCTTTACGATGAACCTACCAGTGGGCTTGATCCTATCATAAGCGATAAAATAACCAGAATGATTATGCATCTTAACAGAGATTATGATATGACGAGTGTCGTAATTTCCCATGATCTTAAAGAAACGTTTAAGAGTGCCGATTTTGTTGCTTTTTTATATAACGGAAAAATAATAGAGTTTGGAACGGTTGAAGAATTTAAAAATTCTCAAAACCCAATAGTCAGAGCTTTTATAGAAGGAAATAGTGAAAGTTATGAAAAATTAGCAGAAGGAATATAAATGAAAAAATTTTTAGGGTTGATAATAGGGGTATTTTTATTCGCTTTTAGTGCGAGAGTAGAGCCTTATGATACATTTACTATAAAATCAAGTATTGCTGGAAGCGTAGTATTTTGCGATAAGAAAAAAGAAGCAAGTTATTATAAAGGTCTTATAGTAAAAATAGATGATAATCAGGAAAAAATAGAACTTAATAAACTTTTAAAGCAAAAGAAATTTTTGCAAGAGGAGATAGAAAATCAAAAAGAAATACTTAAAAGAAAATTTGATACTTACAAAAGATATAAAAGTTTAAAAACCAAGTCTGTAGAAGAAAAAAATATTAAGTTTTATGATTATATTACAGCTAAAAATCAGCTTATTAATCTAAAAAATCAGTTAAACGGAATAACCGCTTCAATAGAGAAATTAAAAGATACAATTAATAAAAAAAATATAAAAGTAAATGGATATGTAGATAAAGTATTTGTAAATAAAGGAGATTATGTAGCACCTGGGACTCCTGTTGTAAAGATTGAGGATATTTCTTTGGTAAAACTTAACATATATGTGCCTTTGGAAAAAATAGATAAAATAAAAAATAAAAAAATATATATAGACGGTAAAAAAAGAGATTTTAAAATAGAAAAAATATGGAAAGTGCCTGATGATAAGTATATTACTAGTTATAAAGTGGAAATTGTAGGGAAAGATTTAAAAATAGGGAAGATAGTAAATGTAGAGTTTAAAAATTAAAAAAGTGAAGGAGAGTTAAAAGAAACTTTAAAAGAGGTGAGTTCATAAAATTCTCCGATTTCTTCTATATCTAAAAAATCGGGAAATATTTTTTCTTCGAAATATTCGTTTATAAAAATTGCTTTATCTCCTCTTATTTCTTCAAATTCTAAAATTTCTTCCTTATGTATTATTTTATCTCCTTTTTTAAGTTCGTATACTTTCACTTCCACTCCTCGATTACGTCTTTAAATATTTTTGAAAGTTTTATGACTTCATCTTTTGTCGTTCTTTCGTTTGGGGCATGAATTGTGTCGTTTTTTACCCCAAATTCTACCACTTTTACCCCGTGTTTAGCAAAAAACCTGGCATCGCTTGTTCCCCCTGCGGTTGAGTGTTTAGGAGTTATTCCTGTCTCTTTTTGAATAGCCTCATCAAGCAATTTTACTACTTTTGTATTAGGGTCGGTTATGAAAGGTTCCGCACTTTGTTTAAGTTCAAGCGTATAGTTCATGTCTTTAAAATGTTTATGGACAAATTCTTTAATTTTCTTTTTATCGGTATGTGTGTTGTTTCTGACGTTAAACATCATCTTAAGCTCACCAGGAGTTACATTTGTAACTTCCATACCGGCTCTGATGTCCGTTACTACAAATTTACTCGGAGCGAAAAATTCATCTCCTTCATCCAAATCCACTCCGGCAATTTTATGTAAAACCTGGGCCACTTTATGGATAGGATTTATAGATTTTTCAGGGTATGCCGCGTGTCCTTGAAGACCTATTTTTTTAAGCACTCCATTTATTGAGCCTCTTCTTCCTATTTTCATAGCGTCCCCGAATTTTTCTTCGCAGGTAGGTTCTGCGACTATTGCGTAATCAGGAATCATGTTTTTTTCTTTTAAAATTTCAAGCATATACCTTGTGCCCCAAATAGCATCTCCCTCTTCGTCGCTTGTAATAAGTGCGCTTAGAGTCCCGTTGAAATTTTTAGCGTTTTTCATAGCCCATAAAAACGCAGCAAGTCCGCTTTTCATATCCTGAGCACCTCTTGCGTATATGAATCCGTCTTTTTCGGTAGGTTTAAAAGGGTCGCTCTCCCATCCATCACCCGGAGGTACTACGTCTATATGTCCACCAAAACATAGATGGTCCCCCTCACCGAATTTTTTATAAATAAAGATATTTTTTACACCTTCTTTTTCACTTTCTATTACTTCAAAATCGTTTAGATAATTTTTTATAAACTCCATTGCCCCGTCGTCGTTTGGGGTAATCGATTTAAAACTTAAAAGTTTTTTAAATAATTCTATAACATCCATTTATGGCCTTTTTATTGGAATTTTATCGTTTTTTTCCGACAAACTGAAATGGATTTTCATTAAAATAAACTACTTCGAAATCTTTAAATATTTCAAAAAAAATCTCTTTATTTATTGGATATTTGTTTATTGTTTTAAATACAAAAAATCCGTTGTTTTTTAGAGATTTCGGAATTTGTTTTAGTAAATCTAAATTAAAATACTTAATCATTATAATAATGTCATACTCATTTTGTGGTATAATATAATTATCAAGGTCAAGACAAATTTTTTTTATTTTCGGATTGTTTATTTTAGATATGGCAATGTCGCTTATATCAATTAAAGTAACGTCATAGCCTTTTTCTAAAAGAGCTATAGCATTACGCCCAAGGCCTCCGCCTAAATCAAGGGCTTTTTTATTTTTTGCCTCTGGAATAAAATTCAAAAGAGGGCTTGGAGGTTTAGGTGTAAGAGTTTTGTATTTTTCATTCCATTTTAATTTTTCTTTTATCATTTTTGACCTTAAAGGAGGAATTATGAAAAAAATTATATCTGAAATCGATAACTTAAAAGATAAAATTATAAAAATAAGGCGTCATATTCATATGTATCCGGACCTTTCAGGAGAAGAATATCCAACAAGAGATTATGTAAAAAATATTTTGCAAAAAGAGGGAATAAAAAAGATAAAAACTTATGAAAATCATGCTGGTATGGTGGTAGATATAAAAGTGGATAATAGATTACCTACTATTGCTTTTAGGGCGGATATGGATGCATTGCCGATAGAAGAAGAGAACAACGTCCCTTATAAATCAAAAATAAAAGGTGTTATGCACGCATGCGGTCATGATGGACATACGGCGATTTTAACAGGTTTTTTAATTGCTTGTAATAGACATAAAGATAAACTTCCCTTTAATATCAGAGGAATTTACCAGCATAAAGAAGAAGTGATGGAAGGCGGAAGCGAGGATTTAATTAGAGACGGGGCACTTGAGGGAGTCAGTGCGATATTTGGGCTTCATATGTATCCGTATCTGAAAACCGGAGAGATTGGTTATAAATACGGGGAAATGATGGCGAGTGCGGATATGTTCGAGATAGAAATTTTTGGTAAAAGTGCCCATGGAGCCAGACCTCATGAAGGAGTTGACGCAATTTTAACAGCTTCACTTGTAGTAAACTCTATAAATCATATCGTAAGTAGAAGAATAGACCCTCTTCATCCTGCTGTCATATCGTTTGGTACTATTGAAGGAGGAAAAGCCCCAAATATTATCTGTGATTATGTAAAACTTAGCGGAACAGTCAGAACTTTAAACGATTCTGTAAGACAGAATATAAAAGAGATGATGGAAGAAGCGGCTGCCGGTATTTGTAAAGCCATGGGAGCTAGATATAATTTTCATTACTGTTTTGGAAATCCTGAACTTATAAACGATGATAAAATGGTGGATGTAGTGATAAAAGCTGCTAAAAAATTAGCAATGCCGGTGGATTTAAAACAGCCTGTTATGGGAGGGGAGGATTTTGCCAATTATCTGAAAGTGGTTAAAGGAGCGTTTTTTAGACTTGGAAGTTGTAACGAAACAAAAGGTACCTGTTATCCTCAACACCATCCAAGATTTGATATAGATGAAAAGAGTTTGATAATAGGCGCTAAAATATTCGCAAATATTATTAAGGAGCTAAAATGAAAGGACACAGCGGAATTTCATCTCCTTTTTTTATTGTAAAAAAAACTGTTGATGCTGTTATCAGAGATATAAAAAAAGGAGATGGTGAAGATATAGTTGAGCTTTTTAAGGCAAATTATGATGATACGTATTATAAAAAGAGTTTTTATGACCCAAACACTTGGGAAAAAATGGTAAAAAGCGATAAATATTTTCCTGTGGTTGCCGAAATTGACGGTAAGGTTGTAGGGCAGTTTCTGCTGACAAAAAACGATAATTATAACGGTGAAATAGGGGCTGTGGTAGTACATCCGGATTATAAGGGAAGAGGGCTTATGAATAAGATGTTTGATTTTCTAATAAAAAAGGCTGAGGGTCTTGGTCTTTATGCGATATACGGAGAAGCTATTATGTTTCATCCTTTTTCCCAAAAAGCGAACTTGAAGCATGGAATGGTTGAAACTGCTTTACAGCTTGGAGAAGTGGCTTCATGGATTGCCCAAAAAAATATAAAATTTGAAAAGCGCTCAGGTACGCTTGTGGGATATAAAATTTTTAAACATCAAAAACGCTCACTATACACTCCTAAAATTTATAAAAAACTTATTTATGACAGATATAAAAAAGCAAATCTGCCAATCTCAAAAGCTACGATTAGGCCTATTAAAAAAACGCTTGAATTTTGGGAAAATAGACTTCTTAAAATTTCAGGAATTATAATTAATGGGAAAATAAAAAATTTTGAAAATAGATTTAATATTTTATTTACAAAAGCAAAATTAAGAGGCGAAATGATTTATGCCGATATTAATCTTCATACCCCTGAAATTGAAGAAATCACTGAATTTTTAAACAGAAAGAGATTTTTTTATAGTGGTGTTTTGTTCTATAGATATAATGGATTTGATTATTTGAGACTTCAATATGAAAATACGCATAACGTAGAAAAGAGATTAAACGTCTGTTATAGTGATTATTGTAAATTTTTAAGTAAATTTGTTTTTAAAGATAAAAAAAGAGTTTCTTTTTGTTAAAATTTTATTAAAAAGGTTATAAGTGGACGCCAAACAGTTTTTAGAGTCTTATTTTGATGAAGCTTATAGAATAATTAAACATCATGATAAATATATAAAAGAATATGGGTTAAAAGAACCTAAAATTAATTATATAGATTTATTCAAGTTTTTGCAAAGTGCAGCGAATTTTTTATATGAAATAGATTATGGAGTAATAAGCGGATTACCTGTAAAAATGTATAGGGATATAGAATCTTTACTTGAATATTATAAAAAACTGCAAAAGCTTAACGCTTCGGCTATGTTTTATAATAAATATCTTCCAAATCTTCCCCAATATAAGAATTTACAAGCAACTATCAAGGATTTGAATCAAAAAATAAGCAAATATGAAAGTATTTTAAAAAGTTCTGAGAATGAACT
Source organism: Nautiliaceae bacterium (assembly GCA_039831165.1). Lineage (GTDB taxonomy): Bacteria > Campylobacterota > Campylobacteria > Campylobacterales > Nautiliaceae > Caminibacter. The sequence goes on from JBDONV010000150.1 coordinate 8,816, forward strand.
TAAAAAATATCCCACTGTTCCTAAAGATAAAGAAGAACTTGCTAAATATAAAGCTTTGAAAAAACAGAATGTCGATGCTATTTATTATATAGGTAAATATAAAGAAGAACTTGAAAATGCTAAAGTTAAATTAAAACATCTTGAAAAAGAGGAGGAAAAAAAGTTTTTTCCTATGTTTGATAAGCTTAAAGAAGAAATTTTAAAAGAATTAAAAAGAATTTTAAATACCAAACTTTATTATTTCGACAAGCTTATATGGTATAACGCTTCTAAATCTCCAAAAATTGTAAAGTTTTTTAGAGACTCCAGTATAAACGGAGATATAAACTCAAAAACGTTTTTAAAATATCAGTTGCAGCATATAGACGAAGCAAAATCATTAAACAGTGAATGGATAAGTTACCTGAAAAATCTTATAAAGGTTATAGAATGAGTCTTTTTACCGTTTATTCTGATAAAGAAATGCAGTTATTGGCATCTTTACCATCTCTTACTAAAAAGGTTGAGATAAATTTTAAAAATATTTCTATTTTTGATGGTCTTGATGAAACCGACTTAAAAGAGGTTTTAATAAATAAAAGAGAAGTTTTTTTAAAAGAAAAAGAAACTTTTAAGAGTGATAAAATAATATGGGTTGTTGAAGGGGAGCTAGGACTTATAGAACTTAGAGAAATTAAAAAAAGAATAACAACCGGATACGGGTTTAAAAAGTTTTTTAATAAAATAAAAAAAGAAGATTTGTTTATAGCTTTAAAGCCTACTGTTTTAATAGAATTTGAAATTAATGAAAAAAATACTCCCGCTCTTTGTACGCTTCTTAAAAACATATGCAAAGTTATTTGAAATGGATAACTTTTCTTTAGTTTATTTATATAAGCTTACATTGATTTTTTTATAATTTTTTGTTATAATCAAATTACTACGCCGGCTGCAATATGCTACAATGATATTAAAAAATGGAGCGTTTATGATTAAAAATCATGAAGATTATAAAAAAGCCGTTGAAACATTAAAAAAGTGGGCATATTATTATTACGTTCTTGATAATCCTTTAGTGACAGATGAAGAGTATGATAGGCTTTACAGGGAAGTAGAAAAATATGAAAAAGCCCATCCAGATGAAATAGACCCAACTAGTCCGACACAAAGAGTGGGTGATGTTGTTTTGGAAGGATTTGAAAAAGCCAGGCACATAACTAAAATGTGGTCTATGGAAGACGTTTTTGATGAAAACGAGTTTAGAGAATGGGTAAATAGGGTAAAAAGACTTATTGAAAGCAATAATTTCAGTTTTTATATAGAGCCTAAATTTGACGGGGCCAGTTTAAATCTTGTTTATAAAGAAGGAAAACTTATAAGGGCAGAAACCAGAGGAGATGGTGAAATTGGTGAAGATGTAACGTTAAATGCAAGAACTATTAATTCCATTCCTTTGGAAATTGATTATAAAGGCCTTATTGAAATTAGGGGAGAGGTCGTAATAAAAAAAGAGGATTTTGATAAATTAAATGAAGAGAGAATAAAAAAAGGCGAACCGACATTTGCCAATCCCAGAAATGCGGCGGCAGGGAGTCTTAGACAGCTTGACCCGAAAATTACAGCAAGCCGTCCGCTTCTGTTTTATCCATGGGGAGTTGGATATCCAATAGAGATTTTAAACAGTGATGAAGTAAGCCAAGAACAGTATGAAAATGATAAAAAAGAATTTATAGGAAAATTTAAAACTTATAAAAAGCTGATGGATTTTGTTTACTCGCTGGGATTTAAAGAACCTCCTAAAAGAGGTGAGTGTTTAGCAGATAATTTGGAATGTGTATTAAAAAAATATAATGAATTTATAGAAATAAGAGATTTACTGCCGGTAATGCTTGATGGGATGGTAGTAAAAGTAAATGAACTTGAATTATTGGATAAGCTGGGATATACGACAAAATATCCGAGATGGATGGTGGCGTATAAATTTCCCGCCGTTGAGAAAGAGACGATATTAAAAGATGTTGTAATTCAGGTGGGAAGGACAGGGGTATTAACTCCTGTTGCGATTTTAGAGCCTGTGGAAATCGGAGGAGTGATAGTGGAAAGGGCCACTCTTCACAATTTTGATGAAATAGAAAGAATGGATATCAGGATAGGAGATCATGTAATCGTAATAAGAAGCGGGGATGTGATACCGAAAATTACGAAAGTACTGTATCATAAAAGAACAGGTAAGGAAAAGCCTATTCCAAGGCCTACACACTGTCCGGTATGCGGGTCTGAAGTATTGGATGAGGGTGCGATTATCAAATGTCAAAATCTAGCATGTCCGGCAAGGGTTGTAAATACGATAATTTATGCGGCAAGTAAAAACTGTTTGGATATCGAAGGGCTTGGTGAGAGTGTGGCTAGGCTGTTGTATGAAAAAGGACTTGTAAAAGATATTACGGATTTGTTTAAATTAAAAGTGGAAGATTTGGAAAAACTGCCCGGATTTGCCAGAAAAAAAGCGGAAAATTTAGTA
>JBDONV010000204.1:0-3248 GCA_039831165.1 Nautiliaceae bacterium
GTTTTTTAAAACTGCTCTGTGTTGTCGGATGAAGATACATATTAGTATTTGCTGCCGGTGCGAAAAGGACCGGCGCTTTTGTGGCAAGATATGTTTGAAGCAAAAGATTATCGGCTATTCCGTTTGCCGCTTTGTTTATTGTGTTTGCCGTAGCGGGAGCTATAATATAAATATCCGCCCATTTGGCATAATCTATGTGATTAAGCTCACTCGACCAATCTTCGTTTTTTTCTATTAAAACTTTATTTCTTGTAAGGGCTTCAAATGTAAGGGGAGTTATGAATTTTGCGGCAGATTCGCTCATAACGACCTTTACTTCATCTCCCATTTTTATAAAAAGTCTTATAAGCTCGCAGGTTTTATAAATTGCGATACTTCCCGTTATTCCAATTAATACTTTCAATCTTTTCTCCCGAAAAATTTGTAATAAAAATCTTTAATTTTTTTAAGAGGAGCTCTGCTTATTGCGAGTTCTCCTTTTTTTATGTCTTTATTTATAGTGCTTCCAGCCGCTATTATTACATCGTCTTCTATAGTGACGGGAGCAATAAGCTGAGTGTCGCTGCCGACAAATACATTTTTTCCTATTTTTGTTTTATATTTGGCTTTTCCATCGTAATTACAAGTAATCGTTCCGGCTCCTATATTGGTGCCTTCATCTATTTCACTGTCTCCTAGATAACTCAGATGTCCGGCTTTTACACCTTTTAGTTTAGAAGCTTTTACTTCTACAAAGTTACCTATATGAGTATCGATAAGCTCGCTTTTTGGTCTTATTCTTGCCATTGGTCCTATGCCTGAGTGTTTGATAACGGCGTTTTCGATAACGCTAAGAGGCCTTATTTCGCTTTCTATTATAGTGGAATCTTTAATTACACATCCGCTGTGGACTTCGCATTCACCTAAAAAAGTAGTGTTTGCGTCTATAAAAATAGTATCCGGAAGATGCATAATAACGCCTTCTTTCATCCAAAATTCTTTTATTCTTTTACACATAATCTCTTCTGCGTAAGCTAAATCTTTTTTTGAGTTTATTCCCTTAAAATTTTCTTCATTCACTTCTATAGCCTCTACTTCCAAACCGTCTTTTACGGCCATTTCTATAATATCGGTCAAGTAATACTCTTTTTGGGCGTTTTGGTTTGAAAGTTTTGGTAGGTATTTTTCTAAAACTTCTTTTTTAAACAGATATACGCCGGCGTTTACGTAAGGTATTTTAAGTTCTTCTTTAGAAGCGTCTTTTTGTTCGACTATTTTTTTTACTTTTCCATTTTTTATAATTACCCTTCCGTATCCATCGGGATTATTGAGTTTCATAACGCTCATTACTATATCGGCGTTTTTGTTTTCGAACTTTTTAAGCTCTTTTGCTTGCACAAGCGGCATATCCCCGTTTAATACTAAGATTTTGTCTTCTTTAAAAGAAACTTCTTTTAACGCTCCACCAGTTCCCGGAAAATTTTTAAGGTCCTGTTTAATGATATTTACAGGATATTTTGATACAATACTTTTAACGGTTTCAAATTGATGATTTAGTATAACGTCAACATGAGGAGTCAGTTTTAAAGATTCTTCAATTATATATTCTATCATTGGTTTGTTACATAAAGTATGAATAACTTTTGCCGATTTGCTTTTCATACGAGTGCCTTTACCGGCGGCTAATATAACTATTTGCATAGTTTATCCTTTTTTTTACAAAATTATACCAAAAGGAAGTTAATGGATTTAGCAACAGTCATAGGGATGGTTGGGGCTCTTGGTCTGATTATTGCCGCGATGGCTATGGGGGTTGGAATTGGGCCTTATATTGACGTTCAGTCCGTTTTAATCGTTGTTTTGGGGTCTATTATGACTCTTTTTATTGCTAATAAAATGGAAATGATGACAAAATTTGCCAAGGTGTTTATGATAGCCATAAAACCTACTTATCAGCCTAATTATGAAGAGCTGATAAAAAAACTCGTGGATTACGCCACTCAGGCAAGACGGGATGGGATTTTATCTCTTGAACAGGCGGCGGCTAACGAAGAAGATGAATTTTTGAAAAAAGGTCTTTCAATGGCTGTTGATGGAAACGAACCCGATACGATAAGAGAGCTTTTGGAAATAGACCTCGAACAAATGGATGCAAGACATAAAAAAATGGCTTCAATATTCAGTAACTGGGCAGGGCTTGCCGGGGCGATGGGGATGATTGGAACACTTGTTGGACTTGTTGCGATGCTTCTTAACATGTCAGACCCTTCAGCTATTGGTCCGGCGATGGCAGTTGCGCTTTTGACGACTCTTTACGGGGCGATGATAGGTAACATTTTCGGAAGTCCCGTTGCCAATAAACTAGCCCTTAGAAACGATGATGAAATTTTGGCAAAAACTATGATAATAGAAGGGATTATGTCTATTCAGGCAGGGGATAATCCAAGAACACTTGAAGCGAAATTATTGAGTTTCTTACCTCCTAGTCAGAGAAAATCCCAATTTGAATAGGTGAAAAATGGCTAAAAAATGTAAATGTGAATGTCCTGAGTGTATGCCTGAATGGTTGGCTACATTTGGGGATTTAATGAGTCTTCTTTTATGTTTTTTCGTTTTGCTTTTATCCATGTCAACCATGGACGCCAAAAAAGTTAAAGAAGCGATAGGTTCGCTGGCGGGTGCTCTTAGTGTTCTTGAGGGAGGAACTCAGACGGAAGTGAGCCGTGAGAGAATACAAAAAGCTACTCCTATTCAAAAAACGGAAGAAACTTCTGAGACTGTAAATAGACTTTCAAGCGCTATTGCTGAATTTAAACAGTTTACCGCAGGAGGAAAGGGTCCGGCTATTGTTCTTGAAGAAGGGGAAGAAGGCTTTTTTATAAGACTTCCGGCAGATATTACATTTCCTCCGGGTAGTGCTCGGATAACGAATGAAGACGCTTTACTGTTTTTAAAAAGAATAGCTCTTATTATAAAAGAGTATCTTCCTAAAAACGTTGAAATACAGGTAAAAGGATATACGGATAACGTTCCTCCGCCTAAGAACTCCCCTTATGCCGATAACTGGGAACTAAGTGCAGCAAGAGCTTTAAGTGTGCTTAAAATTTTAATAAAAGATGGTGTAAATCCTAAGCAGTTAAGCGCTGCCGCATACGGTGAATATCATCCTATAGCCTCTAATGCGACTCCTGAGGGAAGAGCTAAAAACAGAAGGGTTGAGATATGGTTTTTTGCAAAGAAAAATCAGGAAAAAATACAAAAATCCGTAT
>JBDONV010000006.1:0-3248 GCA_039831165.1 Nautiliaceae bacterium
CGATATAGAAAACATTCAGGATATAGCTGAAGAAATTTTGAGAATTTATGGAATAGACAATATTCCAAGCAAATCGTTACAGTTTACCGAATCTGACAGAACGAATGAGGTTATCGAAAATATAGAATTTATAAACGAACTTAAAATAAAAGCTGTAGCTAATGGATTTTATGAAGCTATTCATTTTATCTTTGATGACAAAGAAAGACTTGAAAAATACGGTTTTGAAACTGTGGATGAGCATCTTGATTTAATAAATCCTATAGCAAAAGAATTAAATACATTGCGTTCAACTCTTTTGCTGCAATTGTTGGAAGACGTTCAAAGAAATAGGGCGAACGGATATAAAAGAATTTATCTTTTTAGCAGCGGAAGCGTATATAATAAAAAAAGAGAAGAAATTCAAAAAATAGCTTTTGTCGTACATGGGCAGGCCGATTATGAAAATCCTAAAAACCATGGAAAACCTGAAAAAGTTGATTTTAAGTTTATGGTAGATAAAATAGCTCAAATTTTAGGGGATATAACTCTTGAAGAAAATGATTTTCATCCTATAGCTCATCCTTATCAAAACGCTAAAATAATAAAAGACGGAAAAAAGATAGGAGTACTTGCTAAGCTTCATCCAAAAGTAGCTAAAGATTTTGATATTGACGATACTTATTTTGCTGAAATAAATTTGGATATAGTTAGTAAAATAAAAAAACTAGCTGAAGATATAATTAAATTTCCAAAAGTAACCAGAGATTTGAGTTTGGTTGTAGATAAGGATATGCCTTATAAAGCGATATTTGAGATTATTGATTCTTTAGGAATTGAAGAACTTAAAGACTTTTATCCGATAGATATTTACGATTTGGGAGATAAAAATTCTTTAACAATAAGATTTATACTTCAGGCTGATAAAACTTTACAAGAAAATGAAATTAATGATATAATGGAGAAAATTTTAAATGCCTTAAAAGAGAAAGGAATTGAGCTTAGATGAGGTTAACAGTTAAAAGAGGTAAGAGGTTTAAAGAAGAGTTTATAGTTGATGCAGATAAGTCTATTTCCCACAGATGTGCTATTTTTTCTTTATTAACCGATGGAGTTAATGAGATAAAAAATTACTTAAGAGCTGAAGATACACTTAATTCTTTGGAAATAGCCAAATCTTTAGGAGCTGAGATAGAAGAGAGCGGAGACATTATAAAAATAAAAGCACCAAATAAATTAAAAGAAGCAGATGATGTCTTATATTGTGGAAACAGTGGAACTACAATTAGAATTTATATGGGGCTTTTGGCCGGAATTAACGGATTTTTCGTATTAACCGGAGATGAATATTTAAGGCGCCGTCCTATGAAAAGAGTGGCTGAACCTCTTAGAAAAATAGGCGCAAAAGTTGACGGAAGAGAAAGCGGAAATTTAGCGCCTCTTTGTGTGAGAGGAGGGGAGCTGAAAAGTTTTGAGTATGAAAGTAAAATAGCTTCTGCCCAGGTGAAATCCGCTCTTATTTTAGCCGCACTCAATGCTAATAACCCTTCTTTTTATAAAGAACCTTTTTTAAGCCGGGACCATACGGAGAGAATGTTAAAGGGAATGGGAGCCAGGCTTGATGTAAAAGTTAATCCAGATTTTTCATATGAGGTTATTATTTATCCTTTAATTAAAAAACTTTCACCTTTAAAATTTGAAGTGCCAAATGATCCAAGCAGCGCTTTTTTCTTTGCTGTAGCTGCGGCGATTACAGGTTCAACGGCCATTCTTAAAAACATAACCCTTAATCCTACAAGAATAGAAGCATATAAAGTTTTGGAAAAGATGGGTGCTGATATTGAATATATTTTGAAAGAAGATAAATACGAACCAGTTGGGGACATTGTTGTGAAAGGTAATAAATTAAAAGGTATTGAAGCAAGTGAAAAAATTCCATGGCTTATAGATGAAATTCCGGCACTTGCTATGGCGATGGCTGTAGCTGAGGGAAAAAGCGTTGTTAAAAATGCAAAGGAGCTTAGAGTTAAAGAATCGGATAGAATTAAAGTTGTGGTTGAAAATCTTAGAAAATGTGGAATTGAAGCAAATGAACTTGAAGACGGCTTTGAAATTATAGGAGGCAAGCCTAAAAATGCTGTTATAGATTCATATGGAGACCATAGAATTGCTATGAGTTTTGCAATCCTTGGGCTATTGTGTGGAATGGAAATACAAAAAGCTGAAAGTATTTATACCTCTTTTCCTAATTTTTTTAAGCTTTTTGAGAAAATAGCGGATTTTGAGGTGATAAATGCTGATTAAAAAAGCAAAAAGTTACGGGTTTTGTTTTGGGGTAAAAAGAGCGGTGGAGATTGCTGAAAATTCCAAAAACGCCGTAACACTTGGACCTCTTATTCACAATCCTCTTGAAATAGAAAGGCTTGCTAAAAATTATAACGTTAAATATGTAAACTCCATTAATGAAATTGGTGAGAATATAAAAAGAGTAATAGTAAGAACTCATGGAATTCCAAAAGACAGACTCGAAAAACTAAAAAACAGAAAAATAGAAGTGATTGACGCTACGTGTCCTTTTGTGAAAAAACCGCAGGAAATTGTCGAAAAGATGAGCAAAGAAGGTTACGATATTGTTATCTTCGGAGATAAAACTCATCCTGAAATTCAAGGGGTTATGAGTTATTCTGTTCATAATAGAGTATTTGTTGTTTTAACACCTGAAGAACTCGAAAATATAAAACTTAAAGAAAAAATAGCCATGGTTGCTCAAACAACCAGAAAAGTAAAAGACTATTTAAAAATAGCGGAATATCTTATAAAAAATCATAAAGAAGTTAGAGTTTTTAATACCATTTGTAATGCTACTTTTGAAAATCAAGAAGCCGTAAGAGAATTGAGCCTGGAAGCCGATATTATGATAATAGTGGGTGGTAAAAATTCATCAAATACAAAACAGCTTTATAATATAGCAAAAGAGAACTGTGAAAGTTATTTAGTAGAAAGTGAAAACGAAATTAAGCCTGAATGGTTTAAAAGTAAAACACTTTGCGGTGTAAGTGCTGGAGCATCGACGCCTGAGTGGCTAGTAGAAAAAATAATCTCAAAGATAAAGGATGTAACATGAATGAGTTAAAAATAGGTGATGTGGTAGAGTTTCAAATAGAGAAACTTATAAAAGGTGGTTTTGTAGGGAAAAAAGACGGTATTGAGTTTTTTCTTCCTAAAAGTCTTAGCGGTCTTAAAGAAGATGAAAGTGTTATAGGAAAAAA
>JBDONV010000071.1:0-11218 GCA_039831165.1 Nautiliaceae bacterium
TTTACGTTTTTTGCCGCCTGACGGATTCTTTTTTCATTTTCTATTAAAGCTATTCTTACGTAATCGTCTCCGTAAGCTCCAAATCCGATTCCGGGACTTACGGCTATATGGGCTTCGGTAAGAAGTCTTTTAGAAAACTCTAAACTTCCAAGATGTCTTGCAATTTCGGGAATTTTTGCCCATACGAACATCGTGGCTTTTGGTTTTTCTATCTCCCAGCCGGCGTTTGAGAAACTCTCAATAAGTACGTCTCTTCTTTTTTCGTATGTTTTAACTATGTCTTTTACCAGATGCTGATAATCTCTTAGAGCAACTGTTGCCGCTACCTGAATAGGAGTAAACATTCCGTAATCTATCCATGATTTGTATTTTTGCAAAGCTCCTATAAGCACCGGATTTCCAACCATAAATCCGACTCTCCATCCGGCCATATTGTAACTTTTTGAGAGTGTAAAACTCTCAACCGCCACCTCTTTTGCCCCTTTTGCTTCGAATATAGAAGGTGTTTTATATCCTTCAAACGTAATATCAGCATAAGCTATATCGCTTATGATATAAAGGCCTTCTTCTTTTGCGAAATCGACCGCTTTTTGATAAAATTCTTTGCTTACCGTTACGGTTGTAGGGTTATGTGGAAAATTAAGTACCAAAAATTTAGGTTTAGGCACCGCTTCTATCATGGCCTGCTTTAACTGTTCGAAAAATTCATCTTCTTTTAGTTCGTATTTTTCGTTATAGGTCAGTTTTACTTTTCTAACACTAGCACCCGCTAGCATAAACGCATATGAGTGTATAGGATACGTCGGGTCCGGAACAATCGCCACGTCTCCTACGTTTGTTATCGCCTGTGTTAAATGAACGTATCCTTCTTTACTTCCCATAGTAACAACAGCTTCCGTTTCCGGGTCGAATGTCACATCGTATCTTCTAGCATACCAGTTACAAATAGCCTCTCTTAATTTATAAATCCCCTTGCTGACAGAGTATCTGTGATTTTTCGGTTTTTGAGCCGCTTCAATAAGTTTGTCTACAATCGGTTTTGGAGTAGGTCCGTCGGGATTTCCCATGGAAAAATCTATAATATCTATACCGGCTCTTCTTGCCTGGAGTTTTAAATCGTTTATTACAGCGAAAATATAATTAGGTAGTCTTTCTATTCTTTCAAAATGGTTCATGGTAGTCCTTTTATAAAAATTCCTCTTTTGAAATTTTCTTTTGTATAGTTGTCTCTTATTTTTATATATTTACAGCTTTCCGGAATATTTACCGTTATCCGTCTTTGAATAAATTCTGACGTAATTATATTTAATATATTGAGGTTTTTATCATAAAAAACTATATAAGGATACCAAAAATCATATTTTGATGTTTTTATATACGCTTTTTTGAAGTCTTTGGTTTCAATCCAATATTCCCCTTTTGCGTTAACAAGAGATTTTGTTTTTTGGGAAAGTTTTGTAGCTTTTATTATTTCGTTTTCACAGTCTATTTTATAAGTAAAATCTTCTTTTTTGTTTATTTCTATTACGTTGCATCCGTAGTTTTCTATTTCGTTTAAGAAATTAAGAGGGTCTATATGATGATTTGAATTTATTTCAAGGGTAATTGAGTAATTTTCTTTTTTAATTATCTTAGATGGATAAAAGTAATAATATCCAAGATTTTGAAGAGTTTCGTAAAGTGTTTTGGTATTGAATATAGGATTGTTATTGATAAAGATAAAAGTAGGGTGAGTTAGTTTTGGTTTTTTAAAAAACAGGTCTATTAGACCGTTTTCTTTTAAAGCGGTGATGATTTCTTTTAAAGATGCGTTTTGGTCGTTTATAGTTTCTTTTAAAAGTCCTTTATAAGTAGTATATTTTTGCTCTCCTATGATATTTTTAATAATATCGGAAGTATTGGAGGCGAAAAGAGAAGTGAAAATTAAAAAAAAAATTAATTTTTTCATTTTGAATATCCTGGAGGAGGGGTTTTTGTGTAATTGTATTCACCGTTTTTTAAAATTATTTTTACGATTTTTTTAGTGTTAGGCGTTATGTTTTTATCTCCGTATATTATATTTACTAGACCGTGTCCTAGTTTTATATAATAGTTTGCCCCTTCTAACGTTTTTGGTTTAGAGGTTAAATATTCGAATGTTTTGTTGTTATCGAGATTGATGGCTCTAAACCAGATTTTTTGAAGGGGAATTACGGTTATTTCTTTTGGGATGGTTTTTGCTTTGTTCTGGTCTTTTGAGATATTTGTTTCTTTTTTAATGACGGTTTGAATTTTTTTTAGCGTATTAGAAAGATTTTTCTCGGGGAGTGAAACGGTTTTGGAAATATTTATATCAACGGTTTTTGGAATTTGTTTTTTGGGAGTTTGTTTGTATAGGTATATTCCGCTTATGATTAAAAGTAAAATTAAAAACAACAGTATAAAAGGTTTTTTATTTTTAGGAGGGGTTATTATCTCTTCTTTTAAAAGTTCTTCTTTTGGAGGGTTTGAATATGAATTATATTCGTCTATAAGTTCACTCAAATCTACATTAAATTCTCTTTGAATTACGTTAATAAAGCCTAAAAACTTTACCCGTGGGATTTTATCAAATTTTTTTTCTTTTATAAGCCTTAAAGAAACAGGAGAAATTTTAGTTCTTTTTGATATTTCTTCTATTGAATAAAGCTCGAAAAATTTTTCAGCACTCATTTGTAATCCTGTCTATAAGTATTCCTGCGGCTACGGATACGTTAAGAGAATCAAATTCTCTTTTCATATGTATTGTCAATATTTCATCTAGTTTTTCTTTGACCTTTTTACTTAACCCTTCTCCTTCGTTTCCCATAATAAGAGCGATTTTTTCTTTTTTTGAAGGTTTGCAGCCGCCTCCTAAATCGGCTCCTATTAAATGATATTTTTTTGTTTTTAAAATATTTATAAGCTCTAAAATATTCTGAAAATTAAGTATTCTCATATCAAGAGCCGCTCCGGCGCTTGTTCTGATGACTCTGTCCCATTTTAAATCTTTTATACCGGTGATTATTAAAAGGTCGATACCAAGAGCGTAAGCCGTTCTTACAATCGCCCCTATATTTCCCATATCGGTAATGTTATCAAGAACTAGTATTTTATCGCCTATAATATCCCATTCTTGCGGGATAAATTTTATTTTGGCAAAAAATCCCTGATGGTTTCCGCTATGACTTAATTTTTGAGCTAGTTTATTGTCTATAAAATGAATTTTAAATTTATTGAATTTTTTGAGCTCGTTTTTATTTAATTTTTTGGCTATCAGTATTTCTTTAACAATGTCGGGGTGTTTTTGAATAATATATTCGACTACTCTTTTTCCATAAACTATCATAAATGTATTTTATCAAATTTCAATAAAAAAAGCTTGTTTTATCCGTTATTTTTTGTTTAATTCTTTATAAATTTCTTTGGCTGATTTGTCTGATATTTTTGAAAGAAGTTTTGATTTTTCCTTTATAGGAAGAGGGAGATTTTTAATTTCATCATATGAGAGCTCTAGCTTTTCTTTTTTAGGGGTTTTATCAATTACCACTACCCATTCGCCTTTAGCATTTGGAATTTCGATATCTTCCGCTTTTCCTTTTATGAAAGTTTCATGCATTTTAGTCAGCTCTTTTGCTAAAAAAACTTTTCTCTGAGGAGATAGTTCTTTTAGTTCTTTTACAAGTTTTTCTATTCTGTGAGGAGATTCATATAAAATCGCTATTTTGCCGCTGTTTAGTATTTCTTTTAATTTTTCTTCTCTTTCTTTACCTTTATGAGGTAAAAATGCATAAAAACAGAAATCTCCCTCAAATCCGCTTGCTACAAATGCCGTAAGAGCTGCATTTGCTCCGGGAATTACGGTATAGGGAATATTGTGTTTTTGAGCAAATTTTACCAGTTTGCTTCCGGGGTCGCTAATTCCGGGCATTCCCGCGTCACTTACATATACACACTCTTTTGATTTTAATATTTCGGGGTCTAATTTTGATAGTACTTTATCTTCGTTATGGGAATGCATGGATATGAATTCTTTATTAAGAGGGATATTTAACAGATTTAGCAGTTTTTTAGTGACTCTCGTATCTTCACAAAAGATAATTTGTGCGTTTTGAAGGGCTAAAAAAGCCCTTTTTGATATATCGTCTAAATTTCCAATGGGGGTTGGAACGAAGCTTAGCAATTAAGCAAGACCGTATTTTTTCTTAAATTTATCTACTTTTCCACCTTTTTCTATTGTTCTTTCTTTACCTGTATAGAAAGGATGGCATTTGTCACAAACTTCAATTCTTAAGTTAGGTTTTGTTGAAAGAATAGTAAACGTATGTCCGCATGTGCAGTTTACAGTACATTCAACGTATTCAGGATGGATACCTTTTTTCATTTTAGTCCTTTGTTAGGTTTTTTAGCCTATAGTTTTTAAGTTTGAAATTTTACTTTTTTAATCTTAAAGATTTCTTAATTTAAGCAAACTGTAAGTTAATGAAGATATTGTCTCTGGCACTAATAAAATATAAAAGAAAAAAAGCAAAAGATTAAACTCTTTGCTCTCTTGGTCTTGCTTCGTTAACTCTAAGTCTTCTTCCTTGGAATTCTTTACCGTCAAGTTCTTCGATTGCTGTTTCAGCTCCGCTTTCCATTTCGATAAATCCAAAACCTTTGCTTCTTCCTGTTTCTCTATCATTGATAATTTTTGCTGATAGTACTTCGCCATATTCTGAGAATAATGTTTTTAGCTCGTCTGCGCTAGCGTCGTAATTAATGTTTCCTACGTAAATTGTTTTCATGTGATTTCCTAAAATTTAAATTTGCATTGACATTATAACGGGATAATTTAAAAAAAGCAAATAAAATTGGTATAATTAATAAAAAAAGGAAAAATTTATGGAAATTAAAAAAAATTATATAGAATTCAGAAACGCTCTTACAAAAGGTGAGACTCAAAAAGCGGAAGAATTTTTCAAAAAAGCTTTTGAAGACGCTTTTGCTCTTTATCAGTTAAAATTAACTAATAATGAAAAATTTGATTTATCAAACGAAGACGAGCTTTTTGCTGTTGTTACGCTTTTTGACAATATGTTAGGGTTTTATAAAGAATGGATGATAGAAGAGGGGATGGCTTTTGCCGAATCTATGGTTGATTTAGTGGATTCCCCTAAACTTAAAGAGATGTTTAAGGGATTTTCTTTGGGAATGCAGGCTGGAATTCCTTTGGATGAATTTATGAGGGAATATGTTGATTTAAGTAAAGTTGATGAGGATTTTCCTCAGTTTTTGTGTAATTTTAAAGAAAAGATAAAAAAACTTATAAAGAACACTTAATATTTGTTTCCACTTTTAAGGAAAATCCAAAAGGTGTTTTTATTATTAAAACAGCCCGTTTTTCTCCTTTATTCTTTTGAATTTCCTGATATATGTTTAATAAATCCTCTTCATAATTTTCGCTTATATCTCTTTCTATAATTGTTATCTCATCTTTTATTGCCGCTTTTTCGTTTTTTGCTTCTTCTAAACTCATAACTTTTCTACAGGTTACTCTTAAAAATTCTCCCACTTTATCTACTTGCGCTTTTATAGCTATTGGTTCGTCAAGATTGAATTCCTGAAGTTTTTCAAGGTCTCTTTCAAAAATCATAATATCTATTTTTCCGTGATAGTCCATAAGGTTTGCTATTGCGAATTTGTTGCCTTTTTTGGAGATTCTGACTTTCATACTTTCTATTTTTCCTATAAAAAGCGCCTCTTGTCCTATTATCTCCTCAACTTCGCTTGAAAGGTTATAGTTTAAATCTTTCATTTTCTTTTTATAAGGGTCAAGAGGGTGTGCCGAGACATAAAATCCAAGAGTTTCATATTCTCCTTCAAGAAGCGTTTTCATATCGAATTCATCGGTCGTTCTTATTTGTAATTTTTCCTGTATTTCTTCTTCCGTTTCGATATCGGCAAAAAGGGAATGTTCATGATTTATAGCGTTTTTTCTATCTTCAATTCGTTTTTTAAATTCAAGCATATTTTCTATATTTTCCAAAAGTGTTTTTCTGGAATACCCAAAACTATCCATGGCTCCTGATTTTATAAGCTGTTCTAGCACTTTTTTATTAACTTTGCTTGTATCTATTTTTAAAATAAAATCTTCCAAGTCTTTAAACGGTCTGTTTTGTACGATACTCTCAATTGCTTTTGCTCCAACCCCTTTAATCGCGCTTAGCCCAAAAAGAATTTTATCTTCCACGGGTGTAAACTGGGCGTTTGATTTTTGAACGTCAGGAGGAAGAACTTCTATACCGAGGGATTTTGCTTCATCGATGTATCTTGCGATTTTGTCGGTATTGTCCGCTTCGTATGTTAAGAGGGCTGCGAAAAATTCTGTTGGAAAATATTTTTTTAAATATGCCGTCTGATATGTAATCATGGCATATGCAGCTGAATGTGATTTGTTAAATCCGTAGCCTGCAAATTTTTCTATTAAATTAAACAATGCTTTTGCGTTTTCGTACGAAAATCCCTGTTTTTGAGCCCTTTGAGCGAATTCTTCGGCGTATTTTGCCATAAGGTCCGCTTTTTTCTTACCCATAGCCCTTCTTATAATATCTGCTTCACCAAGAGAAAATCCGCCAATCGCCTGAACGATTTGCATAACCTGCTCTTGATAAACAATAACCCCGTATGTAGGCTCAAGAATAGGCTTTAAAACTTCTTCAAATTCATCATAAAAGTAGCTTATTGGTTTTCTTCCGTGTTTTCTTTCTATATAATCATCAAGCATTCCTGCATCCATAGGCCCCGGGCGATAAAGAGCCAGCATTGCGATTACGTCTTCGAAATTTGTAGGTTTTAATCTTTTTGCCAAATCCTGCATACCGTCCGATTCTATCTGGAATAGTCCTAAAGTTTTTCCGCTTTGAATTAATTTGAATACTTCCGGGTCATCAAGCGTTAAATCGTCGATATTTATTTCTTCTTTTTTGTTTTCTTTTATAAATTTTACGGCTTTATCTATAACGGTCAGGGTTTTTAGTCCCAAAAAGTCGAATTTAATCAAATCTACGGGTTCTAAATAATTTAAAGAATACTGTGTAGTATGAAATTCATCGTGTTCGTCCTGCTTATAAAGAGGGGATTTATTCCAGAGCTTTGTATCGCTTATTACGACTCCTGCCGCGTGTTTTCCGGTATTTCTCTTGAGCCCCTCAAGTGCTTCGCCAAACGAATAGAGTCTATTGTAAAGAGGGTCGTCTTCGGTTATTTCTTTGATTTTAGGTTCGAGTTCTTTTGCTTTTTTAAGAGTAATACCAAGTTGGTCCGGGATTAGTTTTACGAACTTATCCGCGGTTGAATAATCTATTCCGAATATTCTTGCCACATCCCTTAAAACCCCTTTGGCAAGAAGCGAACCGAAAGTCACTACCTGAGCTACGTTTTCGTGTCCGTATTTTTTCTGGACGTATTCTATTACCTCGTCTCTTCTTTCCTGACAAAAATCTACATCGATATCCGGCATTGAAACTCTTTCGGGATTTAGAAATCTCTCAAATAAAAGTCCGTATTTTAAAGGGTCGATATTTGTAATTTCGAGTGCGTATGCTACTAAACTTCCGGCTGCACTTCCTCTTCCTGGACCTACGGGGATTTTGTTTCCGTCTCCTCTTAAGTGGCGGCTAGGGTCTTTTGCGTAGTTGATAAAATCCCAAACTATCAGCATATATCCGGGGAATTTCATCTGTTTTATAATATCTATTTCGTATTGTAAGCGTTTTTTATACTCTTCATGTAAATTTTCAGGAATCTTTTTTAATCTCTTTTCCAGTCCCTGCCAGCATTTGTATTCGAAATATTCAACATCGCTTTCAATATCAAGTCCTTCGTTTTTCGCGTATTCTTTTGTGAATTTAAAAGTAGGAGGAGTTGGGTTTCCAAGTGGGATATCAATATTTATATTTTCAAAAAGTTTTTTATTGTTTTCTAAAGCTTTGGGAATATCGGCAAAAATTGTTTCATATTCTTCAGGTGATTTTAAATAATATTCTCCTATATCGAATTTTCTGTGTATGTCGTCAAATTGTTTGTTTTCTTCTATACACTCAAGGGCGTCTTTATAGATATAATCGAGTCTGTTTAAATAATAAATGTTGCTTGAGGCAATTAGTGGGATATCTAGTTCGCTAGAGAGTTGGATTAAATCTTCTTCTATTAGTTTTTCTTTAAAATTATCTCGTCTTATTTCAAAATATAATTCATTTATATCATTTTTCAGCGTTTGTGCTATTTCAAACGCTTTTTTATATCCTTCAGCTCCTTTTAAAATATTTTCTTCATCTAAAATATTAAGATGAAATCCTATTTCACTCTCTTTCATAGGAAGAATTACGGCAATGCCTTTTTGGTTTTTTATAAGTTCTTCATAAGGTAAAATCGCTTTGTCGCCTTTCATATGGTAAAGATACGAAATAGAACTTAAATACATGAGGTTTTTGTAACCTTCGTAATCTTTTGCCACTAAGACCATTCTGTGAACATTTTTATCTCTATTAACCAAAACGTCCATCCCGATTATAGGGTTTATTTCCTCTTTTTTACATGTTTCATAAAATTCAATTGCACTAAAGAGGTTATCAAGCTCGCTTATTCCAAGACTTTTATATCCAAGAGATTTTGCTTTTTTAATAAGGTCTTTTATTTTAAGAGATGAATGAAGAAGTGAATAGTCGCTGTGGATATGAAAAGGGGTCACTTTTATCCTTTTTAATGAAATTATAGTAAAATTTCAATAAAAAAGGCTTAATATGAAGTTTATCGGAACAAGAGGAACTAAAGAAAAAAAGAAATTTTCCGAAGTTATTTTGAACCCTGCGGCACCAGAGGGAGGTCTTTATGTACCTGAGAAACTTCCAAAAGTTGATGAAAGATTTTTAATCAGATATTATGATGACAGAGATGAAAAGACTTACAGACATATAGCAAAAGGAATATTGTCTCTTTTTAAGGTAGATATTGATAAAAAATTGATAGACAAGGCTCTTTATACATATTTAAGAAATTTTGACGACCCGGATGTTGTGCCTGTTGTGAAAGTAAAAAGCGATTTAAGTATAGCCGAGCTTTGGCACGGTCCTACAAGAGCGTTTAAGGATATGGCTCTTCAGCCTTTTGGAGTAATTTTATCGGCACTTGCTCAAAAAAGAGGAGAAAACTATCTTATTATGGCAGCAACTAGCGGAGATACCGGACCCGCTACTCTTAAAACATTTGAAAACAGAGATAATATAAAAGTAGTATGTATCTATCCTCACGAAGGAACAAGCGAAGTTCAAAAACTTCAAATGGTTACAACCGATGCAAAAAACGAAAAAGTTCTTGGAATTTTAGGGGATTTTGACGATGCTCAGACTTCTTTAAAAGGCCTTTTAAAAGATGAAGAGTTTAGAAAAATGCTTGATGAGGTAGGAATTAAACTCTCAGCCGCAAACAGTGTGAATTTTGGAAGAATTATTTTTCAAATTATTTATCATTTCTGGAGTTATTTAAAACTTGTAGAAAACGGTGAAATAATTTTGGGAGATAAAATTGATGTAATAATTCCAAGCGGAAATTTCGGTAACGCTCTTGGGGCTTATTACGCTAAGAAAATGGGACTTCCTATAGATAAAATTATTATCGCTTCAAACAAAAATAACGTTCTTTATGAACTGATTAAATACGGAAGATACGATTTAAGAGATAAAAAGCTGATAAAAACGATATCTCCTGCGATGGATATATTAAAATCAAGTAATGTTGAGAGAATGATTTTTGATAAATTCGGAGAAGAGAGAACAAAAGAACTTATGAAATCTTTAGAAGAAAATGGATATTTTGAATTGACTCCTGAAGAATTAAAAGCCGTTCAGGAAGACTTCGATGCCGATTTTGCAACTGATGGAGAGTGTGAAGAGATTATCAGAAGATATGCAAACGAAGAGAATTATCTAATGGACCCTCACACGGCAACTGCTGTTAAAGCTTATGAAACTTTAAAAGAAAAAGGAACGCTTAATAAATATACGGTAGCGTATTCAACGGCTGAATGGACGAAATTCGCTCCAAGTATTTATTACGCTCTAACAGGTGAGGATGTAGATAGGGAAATTGCCGAGCTTGAAGAAAATACAATTTCCGATAAAGACGCTATAGCTTATATAGAAGCTCACTATGACGTAAAAGCGCCTGATGTTATTAGAGAACTTTTTGAAAAAGAGATAGTAAATGAAAATATTATTCCAAAAGAGGCAATAAAAGAAGAGATTGTAAAATTTATAAAAAAGTGATATAATTAATAAAAAAGGAGGGGAAAATGCAAGTAAATTCAATGAATAATTCTCAGATGCAGGTAAACAATCAGCTTCAAAATCAAAAAGAGAATCAAAAAGTTCAAGAACAACAAATGCAACAGGCTCAGATTCAACAGCAAAATCAGCAAAATCAACAGCAAATAGCACAGCAGGTTGCAATGGCAACGGGGGCGGGCGTTAATCTTAACGTAATGGCTTAATAAATATTTTGCTTAAAAAAACTTATCGTTTTGTTTTTATATAATGCCTCTTAAATAAAGGCTTAAAATACCGAAATATTCATGAATGGCTTTATAACTTTTGTGAAAGTTTCCCTCTCCTGGGAAAAAGTCCCATATAGAAATGACGGGTGAAGAGAAAAAACCTATAGGTTTTGTAATAATTTTAAATCCGAAATACTTAAAGAGATAATAGCTTCTTTTCATATGATAGGCACTGGTTATTAGATAAATTTCCTTTGGAATACCTTTTTTATTAAAAAGTTCGGCGGTAAATTTTGCGTTTTCGTATGTATCAAGAGATTTTGTTTCATAAAGCGTTTTTATTTTACAGCCGCATACGGAGGTTATAAATTCGACGTCTTTTTTTATCCATTTGGCTTCTTCGTTTAATCCGCCTCCCGTAAATATAAAAGGCAGGTTGTTTTCTTTTGAAATTAAAATACCGTAAACCTCTCTTTTAAAAGCATCGGGCATTGCATGTAAAATATCTTTTGGATTTACTCCCCCTCCTAAGACGACAACCGCTTTAGGAGATATTTTTTCTGTTTTATTGAAATTCTCAAGCGGTTTTAAAAGAGCGTTTGCAACGGGTTTTATGGAAATCAGATAAAAAATAATCCCTGTGGTAAAAAAAAGCCATTTAAATTTTTTTGCTAAAAAACCGGCTAATAT
>JBDONV010000114.1:0-11194 GCA_039831165.1 Nautiliaceae bacterium
CTAAAATTTGTAAAAGAGATACGAATAGGTTTAGAAAATCCAAATATAAGGCGACAGCCGCTTCTATTTCGCTTGATACGTTTCCTCTTATGATGTTTTGAGTATCATAAAGAATGAAAAAACTAAATAAAATAGCCGCCGCACTTGCTATTGCAAGCTGTAACATAGGAAGATGCAGGAAAATATTTACAATAGAAGCCACCACTATTACGATTAAGGCGATAAAAAGCATTTTGCCCATTGTAGTAAAATCTCTTTTCGTATTCATAGCGAAAATGGTAAGAGCTCCGAACGCCACTGCGGTAAGACCGAACGCTTCGCCAATTACATATCCCATGTTTTTAGCTATAAAAAACGCAAGAGTAGGTGCTAACGTAAATCCTGTCATAAACGTAAAAGCAAATAAGAGTACTAAATTAAGAGGAGTTTTATTTTTTGCCGCAAATAATCCGAAAAGCAATATAAATTCAAGAATTACGGCTCCCCAGTAAGTAAAACTAAGGCCCCCTTCGGGGCTTACCATACTGTTTACAAATCCCATACCAACATAAGCTCCTACGGCTCCGGCAATCAAACTTCCGGCAAGAAGCTGATAAGTTCTTTTTACGAATGTGTTAATATCAGTAATTGATGTTTCTTGAGAATAATAATTGTGAGCCTGTTGAGAATTTAGAGTTTTAAAGTCATTTGATGAAAATTTCATCTTTCTCCTTTTTTTATTTTATTATCCTTAAATTAAATTAATCTGGTATTAATTTTTAGGTTTTATGTTAAAATCAAAAAATTTACTTTCAAATCCGTCTTTTATTTTTCCGTATTGAATGGAAGCTGCGTTCAAATTATTAGCTTCTTGCCATAAAAGTCCAAGTCCATATCTGGCTTCGAAATAATTTGGGTTTTTTAGTTTTGCGAGTTCCATAAGTGCTACGGCATTTGCATGATGATTTGCTCCTATGGCCGTTACGGCTGCGTGATATAATGTATGGGGGTCGGTAATGTTTTTATTGTTTATTAAATCGTTATATATTGTGTAGGCTTCTTCAAAATGTTTTGTATATAAATTAGCGTATGCCAGTCTTTTTAATACCGGGACTATATCCTGCGTTTCTGTTTGGGCTTTTTTTAATAGAATAAGTCTAACTCTGTTTAGAAGACCTGAAATTTTTGCAAAAGAAAAATACCATTCTTTTGCTATTTTTGCTCCGTAGAAAAAATCGTTTAGATTTGCATGTCTGTTGAGTTGAAGAAAAAAACCCTGATAATTTTGAGCCAGTTTTTTAATAGGGAGGTCTTTATTATTTGCGTAAAAATATAAAAGATTGGCTATTAAATCTTTTTCAAAAATACTTTTCAATTTTAAAGCTTCGTAAGAATAATCTTTATTAAAAACCGATTTGGAAACTATTTTTGTTATTAGCCATAAGGGATTGTTTTTTTCTTCTTTTTGAATAAACGCCGCCATTTTTACTGTATTATTCGTATAAATACTTAGCATTGCATCTTCAAGTACTGTTTTATCTGTTATATCTTCTTTGATAAGAGCCACTAGGTGTGGGTTATCGATTCCTGTTTTAGCTCCGGAATAAAGTGCGAAAATTCCTGTTTTTAGATCATATGGGTTTAAGTGATAAGCTCTTAAAAAATGTTTATAAGCGTTTGAGTAATCTCCAAGTTGGGCGTAAGTTAGGGCGATATCGTAATGGAGAATATAAGAGTTGGAATCTTTTAAAAGTTTTTTAAAGGCTTTGTTCGCCAGGTATATGTGACCGTCAAGGGCGAGTCTTATGGCTTTTGAAAGTTTTATGTTCAAATCCGAATAAACCGCGCTTTTAAAAAGATAGTTTTGGGCTTCTTCAACGGCTCCGAGAGGCAGCCCTGCTATCCCTTTTTTCAGATAACTTATAGTCTGTTTTATATTAAACACTTTATAAGGAGAGAAATAAAAAAAGAGGTCGTAATAATCTTCTTTTTTCTTTAAAAATGTTTTTTGAAATTCTTTTTGGGCGGTTTTTATATCAAAAAGAGATTTTTTTAAAAAAACGGTAATGGGGTATAGATTATTGTTTTTATATTTATTAAAAATTTTAGACGCGTCTTTAAATAAAGAAAGTTTCAAATCCACGAGTCCTAAGGCGAATTCCCCTATTGGAGAATTACTTTTTAAAAGATTATTTCTGGAAAGGGAATATTCTCCTATTCTTGCAAGGTCTAAGCCTTTATAAAGAGGGTCGGTAGCGTAATTTTGGGCGTCTGTCGGGTCGTTTAGATATTCGTATATATTACTTAAAAGCTTATTTGACTCCTGCTGAAAAGCCGTTTTTGTCTTAAGGGCCGGGATTGCGTTATATTCATATCCCATATAATACATAACGACTGCGTAATAGTAAGGAAAGTTTTTATTTTTGGCTATTTCCGGCAAAAATGTATATGCTAAATTTCTGTAGTAATTAAACAGTTTATAATCGTTTATCATTAAAGAAGCGTATGCTGCGTTAATGGCGCTTAATACTTTATTATCTTGGGAAACAATGGCTTTTTGAAAATATTCGATGGCTTTTTTATAGTTTTTTTCTTCTAGCTTAATGACTCCCAGATTATAAAAAGAGAGGGATTTTGAAAATTTGGAAAGTTTATTTAATATTTCGAGAGCTTTTTCTTTTTGGCCTTTTTTGTATAAGATAGTAGCTTTTTGTATAAGAGAACTTAAGGCGTCTTTGGGAATATTCTTTTTTTCTAGTTTTTTAACTATTTTTTCTATATTAATATCTTTTTCTTGTTTTTTTTCTTTTTTCTTTTTTATTATTACAATTCCCAGCAAAATTAAAAGAAGAATTAAAATTACCAGTAAAATAATTACTATTAAAAAAGGTAATTTACTTTTCTTTTCTTCTTTTATAACGATTACGTTTTCTTCTGCCACTTATTCCCTTATAGATATTTTTTTAAAACTTGAGGTATTTCTATGCTTCCGTCGGCTTTTTGATAATTTTCCATAATTGCTACAAGTGTTCTTCCTACGGCCAAGCTGCTGCCGTTAAGGGTGTGCACCAGTTTGTTTTTCTTTCCGTCTTTATATCTTATTTTTGCTCTTCTTGCCTGAAAATCACGGGTATTTGAAACGGAACTTATTTCTCTGTATTTATTTTGACTTGGAATCCACACTTCAAGGTCTATTGTTTTTGCGGCGCTAAATCCTAAATCTCCCGTACAAAGCATGACCTGCCTGTAAGGAAGACCGAGTTTTTCAAGAGCGCTGCTTGCACATTCCACCATTTCTTCAAACATTTTATCACTCTTTTCAGGACGGGTAATGGCTACTAGTTCTACTTTGTCGAATTGATGTTGACGTATAATTCCTTTGGTGTCTTTGCCGTAACTTCCGGCTTCTTTTCTAAAACAAGGTGTGTAAGCAGTTAATTTTATCGGTTTATCTAAGTCCTGAATAATTTCGTCTCTAAATAAATTTGTTAAAGGAACTTCTGCTGTTGGAATCATATATAAGTTTTCATTTTCTATTTTAAATAAATCGTCTTCGAATTTAGGAAGTTGCCCCGTCCCTGTCATGGTTTCTTTATTTACCATAAGAGGCACCCAGACTTCTTCAAACCCCCATTCTCTGTTATGGTCCAAAAAGAAATTAATAAGCGCCCTTTCCAGTCTTGCCGCATCTTTTTTCATAACGGTAAAACGGCTTTTTGCAAGTTTAACGCCTCTTTCAAAATCCAGCCATCCTAGTTTTTCACCGAGTTCGTCATGAGATTTTGGTTCAAAATCGAATGTAGGTATTTCTCCTACTCTTTTTATTTCTACGTTATCGTTTTCGTCTTTTCCTACAGGCACATCATCGTCGGGAATGTTTGGAATTATTAAAGCTTTTTGAAAGAGTTTGGTTTCTATTTTTTCAAAAATTTTATTTACTTTTTCTATTTTTTCTTTTATTTTAGCAACTTCTTGTTTTAATTTTTCAGCTTCTTCTCTTTTTCCTTCTTTCATAAGTTTACCTATTTCTTTAGATAGGGCATTTCTTTTTGCCTGAAGTTCTTCTAAAACTTTTTGAGCTTCTTTTTTTTCTTCAAAAAGTTTTTTTATTTCTTTTAATGTTTCTTTGCTTACGCCTTTTAATGCAAGCTTTTTAGAGATTTTTTCAAAATCCCTCTCAAGTAACTTTAAGTCAATCATTTATTTCCTTTGAATCTGAGTTTATTGTTAATTTATTATTTGATATAATATTCATTGGATAATTTTAACATAAAAGGAGAACAAATGAAAAAGAAACTATTAGCTTTGGGATTAAGTGCGCTTGTTGCTTCAACTCTTATGGCAAAAGAGATTAAAGTAGGTGTGTTACAACCTTTAACGGGACCTATTGCGGCGTTTGGTCAAAAAACTCTTGATGGAATAAAATTAATTCATGAAAAATACTCTACTCTTCCAAACGGAGACACTATTAAATTGGTTATAGTTGATAATCAGTTTGACAAGATTCAAACGGTAAACGGATATAAAAAATTAGTAAGCAGCGATAATGTTATAGCTATTGAGGGACCTCTTGCTTCAAGTATGAGTTTGGCTATAAAAAGATTTGCCGATTCAACAAAAACTCCTACGGTTACTCAAATTGCTACCAATCCAAGAGTTACAAAAGGTTCTAAATATTTAACCAGGGCTTGTTTTACAGATGATTTTCAAGGAACGGTTGCGGCTAAATACGCTTTAAAACATGGACTTGACAATGCCGTTATCGTATTTGATATGAAACAGGACTATTCGGTAGGTCTTGCGAGGGCTTTTGAAAAAGCTTATAAAAAAGGCGGTGGAAAAATTCTTAAAAAACTGTTTATAAATACAGGAGATAAAGATTTTAACGCTCAGGTAGCTCAAATTAAAAAGTTAAATCCTAAATTTATCTATACTCCGGTATATGCACCTGAAGAAGGTCTTTTCTTAAGACAATTAAGAGCTGCTGGAGTAAAAGCTCCTGTAATGGGAGGAGACGGTATAGCAGACCCTGGACTTCTTAAAAAACTTGCCGGAAGTGCGGCAAACGGTGTTATGTATACGGACCACTTTGATGCTGCAAAAGCTCCTACGGCTCTTTCAGCACAATTTATTAAAGATTTTAAGGCTAAATACGGAAGACTTCCTAGTGCATTTGCGGCAACAGGAGCGGACGGATATTTGCTTATTTATAATGCTATTAAAAAATGCGATACGAAAGCTAATGCAGCAAATCATGAGCAATTTAAAGTATGCGTAAATAACGCTATTAGACATACTAAAAATCTTGAAGCGGTTACGGGATATCTTACAATTGACCCTAAAACAGGAAATCCTGTTAATAAACCTGCTGTTATAGAAAAAATCGTAGATGGTAAAACAGAGTTCGTAGAACTTGTAAAACCTTAATTTTTTTCCCTTTTTGGGAAAGTACTGATAAAAAGAAGGGGTATTTTTATCAGTACTTTTAAAATTAAAAAGGAGAAATTTTAAAATGGATTTGACAAAGCCTGTAGAAATAGCTGAAAACATATATTGGGTAGGATACGTAATTCCCGATGACCCTTTTCAATGCCATGTTTATTTAATCAAAAACGGTGATGAATCTGTACTTATAGACCCCGGAAGTATGATAACTTTTCCTGTAGTGCTTGAAAAAATAACTTCTCTTGTAAAACTTAGAGATATAAAATATATAATTATGCACCATCAAGACCCTGATATAGTGGGATGTTATTCTACGCTTGAGAGTATTATGCCAAAAGGAGAGAGGTATATAGTTACTCACTGGCGGACGGAAATGCTTTTAAAACATTACCAATGGAAAACTCCTTTTTATCTTATTGACGCTCATGATTGGAAATTAAAAGCAGGAGACAGGGAGTTAGAATTTGTTTTTACTCCTTATGCCCATTTTCCTGGGGCTTTTTGTACATATGATAAAAAAAGTGGTATACTGTTTTCAAGCGATTTGTTCGGTGGACTTACCGATGAGTTTTCTTTATTTGCAAAGGATGTGGAGAGTTATTTTGAAGCGGCTAAGCCGTTTCATAAACATTATATGCCGAGTAAAGAAGTATTAAACCATGCATTATTGCAGGTTCAAAGCAAACATCCTAAAATGATAGCTCCTCAACACGGTTCTATTATTAAAGAGTGTATGATAGAACCTCTAATAGAAAAATTAAGACAGCTTGAATGCGGACTTTATCTGCTTGATGAATATGAAAGCGATTTAAAAGTGTTAAATGCTATTGATGATGTTTTAAAAAAGTTTTTTCAAGATACCGTTTCTTTAAGTTCTTTTGATATTATTCTTAGAAATCTTTATAAAAATATAAAGGCTGTTCTTCCAAAAATAAAAAAAATAGAATTTTGCGGTCTTTCTCCTCTTTCTGATAAAACTTACTGTTTTTCATTCGAAGATGATAAATTGGCTGAAATAGACAAAATTGATGATTATACATATAAGCATGATTTAATTCAAAATGATAAAAAAGTAGGGGCTATTTATTTGATTTTGGATGATAACTTGACAAAACATCAAAAACATCTGCTAAGAATCCTTTTGGATAAAATTTCTGTTCCTATAGCGATTGCGTTGCAAAAAGAGTTAATGTTAAAAGAATTGGAGATGCAAAATAAAAATTTATATGAAAAAGCAATTACAGATTCTTTAACAGGTCTTTACAATAGAGAGTATATGATGGAATATCTACCTAAAAAAATGGAAGAATCAAAAAGATATAATGTTCCTTTGAGTATAGCTATGATTGATATTGACTTCTTTAAAAGAATAAACGATACTTACGGACATTTAATAGGTGATTGTGTATTAAAAGAATTGGCTAATTTATTAAAAAGTTTTTTTAGAGGTTCTGATGTTATCGTAAGGTATGGAGGAGAAGAAATTTTAGTAATTATGCCTTTTACTACACTTGAAGAAGCATGTGAGAAGTTGGAAACCTTTAGACGAAAAGTAGAAGAATATAAATTTTGCAGACAAGAGGAATTAAAAGTTACTATAAGCGTAGGAGTTGAAGAATATAATAAAAAAGACGATTTAAAAGATTTTATTGCAAAAGCCGATAGTAAGCTTTATAAAGCTAAACAGAGCGGTAGAAATCAAGTAATATGTAAGGAGCAGTAAATGGATATCGGTTTTATATTGCAACAGGTGGTAAACGGGTTTTCTCTTGGTAGTATGTATGCCCTGATAGCTATTGGATATACGTTGGTATACGGTGTTTTAAGACTTATTAACTTCGCTCATGGTGATATTATGATGGTGGGTGCTTTTTTAGCTTTTATTTTTGTAGGAATGCTAACAGGATGGAGTTTTACTAACGTCACTATTCCTATATTTATGACAGCGGCTGGATTATCTATCGTTTTTACTTCTTTTATAGGAGTGTTGACTTATTTAATAGCATATAAACCGCTTTTGGATAAAGAAGCGCCTAAAATTTCTCTTTTAATTACGGCGATTGGTATTTCATTTTTTCTTGAATCCCTTTTTAATGTAATAGCCAATCAATATTTTGGAGGGAATTATCAAAGTTTTTATTTCCCTAAATGGTTTTCTACAATTATTCATATAGGAGACGTAACGGTTCCGGTATTAACGATTATTGTTCCTATATTAACTTTGTTGCTTTTAGGTGTAGTACTTTATATTTTATATAAAACTAAAGTAGGGATAGCAATTAGAGCTTTAGCTTTTGATTTTAAAACCGTAAAACTTATGGGAGCGGATTCTAATAAAATAGTCGCTTTCGTATTTGCTTTAGGTTCGGCCCTTGCGGCTATCGGAGGTATAGCGTATGCCATGGCTTATCCTAGTATCGACCCTTATATGGGAGTTTTAGTGGGGCTTAAAGCTTTTGCCGCAGCCGTGGTTGGCGGAATAGGAAGCGTAACCGGTGCTGTAATAGGCGGGTTTATTTTAGGATTTGTTGAAGTTGCCGTTCCCGGATTTTTACCTGAGCTTGGGGGATGGAAAGACGCTTTTGCGTTTATATTATTAATTTTTGTATTATTATTTAAACCAACCGGTATTATGGGAATAGACTTCGAAAGACAAAGGTTTTAATTATGGAAAAAATAAAAAGTTTAAACGCTTGGCAGTATTTTATGCTTATAGGTGTTATTACCTTAATTTTTGTTGGATTTTTATATGTGTCTCCTAAAATTTTTAGTGATTATACGATTACGGTATTGGGAAATATCTATATATTTATCATTTTAGCGATAAGTTACAATCTAATTAACGGTGTAACAGGGCAGTTTTCTCTTGAACCAAATGGATTTGTTGCGATAGGCGCTTATGTCACCGCTATTTTAATGCTTTCTCCGGAACTTAAAGAAGAAATGTATATGCTAGCGGAGCCTTTGCCTTTTATAAAAGATGTATTTTTGCCTAATCCGTTTTTTACTCTTATTATAAGCGGTACGGTGGCCGCTTTGGTGGCTCTTACGCTTGCTTTTCCGGTGTTTAGGGTAAGGGGTGATTATCTTGCTATTGTAACTCTTGGTTTTGGTTTTATTATAAGAATATTTTTAATTAATAATCCTGAAATTTCAAACGGCTCTATGGGGCTTGATTCAATACCTGGATTTGCTACGTATTTTTGGATAGGTGTTACTTGTTTAATAAGCGTTATTTTAATATATAATATAGTATATTCAAGATTTGGAAGGGCTATGAAAGCTGTCAGAGACGATGAAGATGCCGCTCTTGCAATGGGAGTTAATACTTTTAAAACGAAAACTACCGCTTTTATGACCAGTGCTTTTTTTGAGGGAGTTGGCGGAGGATTGATGGCTAGTAGTATCGGGTCTATTTCTCCCGACCAATTTACGTTTATGTTAACGTTTCAATTATTAATTATAATAGTATTAGGCGGTCTTGGAAGTATGAGCGGAGCAATTATCGGAACGTTTTTATTTATAGGAGGTATGGAAGTATTAAGACCTCTTGACGAGACTGCGTGGCAACTTGGACCTATTCATGGAATTCCTGGTCTTAGAATGGTTGTATTTAGTATTATTTTACTTTTAATTATGCTATTTGCCAGAAAAGGGCTGCTTGGAGATAAAGAAATTTGGGACTATATAAAAATAAGGAGAAACAATGGCTGATATTTTAAAAATAGGAAAATATGAATTTACTAGCAGACTTATAGTGGGAAGTGGAAAATATCCTGACTTTCAAACCACAAGAGACGCTACGCTTGCAAGTGGAGCGGAAATGATTACGGTTGCAGTTAGAAGAGTTAATATTCTTGATCCTAATGAAGAAAATCTTATGGATTATTTTAAAGATACTGATGTTCAAATATTGCCAAATTCAGCAGGATGCACAACAGCAGAAGAAGCTATTACTCTTTTTAGATTGGTAAGAGAAGCAACGGGAATTGATATTATTAAGCTGGAAGTTATAGGAGATACAAAAAAAACTCTTTATCCGGATGTACTAGAGACGTTAAAAGCATGTGAAATTTTGGCTAAAGAGGATTTTACTATTATGGCTTATACGAATGACGACCCTATTATGGCAAAAAGACTTGAAGATGCTGGTGCGGCTGCCGTTATGCCTTTAGCGGCTCCTATTGGAAGTGGACTTGGAATACAAAACAGATATAACGTTGTATTTGTAAAAGATGCCGTAAATGTACCTGTTATAGTGGATGCTGGTATTGGTACAGCAAGTGATGCCGCTGTGGCCATGGAACTTGGGGCAGATGGAGTTCTTACTAATACCGCAATAGCTCAGGCAAAAGATCCTATAAAAATGGCTGAAGCTATGAAATATGCTGTAATTGCCGGAAGAGAAGCTTATAAAGCCGGAAGAATTCCAAAAAAACCTTATGCTACGGCAAGTTCTCCTTTAGAAGGGCTTATAGAATTTTGATTTTAAAATTCCTCGGTTTTGTTCTTCTCGCTTATATAGCGGGAGGAATTTATCTCTACTTTATTCAAGATAAAAAAGTTTTTCAAAAACAGTATGCTAAGTTATACAAACCAGTTAACGCTAAAAAAATATATTTTATTACTAGTGATGATATAAAGCTTGAGGGAGCTTATTTGGAAAATACAAAAAATGTTCCGTTGGTATTATATTTTGGTGGAAATGCCAATAATGTTATAGAATTTATAGACAAAATAGGTATTAATATTAAAAGTTTCAATTTTATAGGGTTTAATTATCCCGGATACGCCGGTAGTGAAGGTAATCCGTGTGAAAAGTGTATTTTGAAATATGCTCTTGAGATATATGATAAATATAAACCCGATTTTTTAATGGGAAGAAGTCTCGGTACGGCGGTTGCCGGTTATGTGGCTTCTAGAAGAAATGTTAAAGGAGTTGTTCTTATCACACCTTTTGACAGTATAGAAAATATAGCAAAAAGAAAATATCCTATTTATCCTATATCTTTTTTGTTAAAACATAAATTTAAAGAGTATGAGTTTATTTCAAGTACCAAAGTACCGGTTGTTGTTATTGCTTTAAAAAATGATGATGTTATTCCAGATGAATCTTTGGAAAACCTTCTGAAACATATAAAAAATTTAAAAAATTTATTTTTAATAGAAGGTGTAAAACATGGGTTTATTTATGAACATCCTAAAATCATTGATATAATAACTAAGTCTTTAAACAAATTGAAGGGATTATATAAAGATAAAATTACTAGAAATAAAGTGATTATAAATTAATTTTTTAAAAAAATCTCTTGACATTGAAAAATTTTTTTCTTATAATTTCAATCCACAAAGCAATGTAACGGAGTGTAGCGCAGTTTGGTTAGCGCACCTGGTTTGGGACCAGGGGGTCGGGGGTTCGAGTCCCTCCACTCCGACCATTGACCCACTATAAGTGAAGAGCTCCTGAGCTTTCCACTTGTGGTGGGTGTAGCTCAGGTGGTTAGAGCGCCAGGTTGTGGCCCTGGAGGTCGCCGGTTCAAATCCGGTCATCCACCCCATTGCTCTATCTAATTGAGCGTCCGTAGCTCAATTGGATAGAGCAACGGACTTCGGATCCGTAGGTTGTAGGTTCGAGTCCTACCGGACGCGCCATTACCTCAAGAGCTCTAAAATGTGCGCCCTTAGCTCAGCTGGATAGAGCAACGGCCTTCTAAGCCGTAGGTCGCAGGTTCGAGTCCTGCAGGGCGTACCACTTTTATCATAATTTTCT
>JBDONV010000001.1:0-3236 GCA_039831165.1 Nautiliaceae bacterium
GGCAAGAGCCGTTACGCTTTTTATTCCGACTAAAGATTTTTATGAAAAAAAAGACGTAAGAGGAAGTTATTTTCACGAATTTGTACTGCTTAATAATAAGGTTTTAAATTCTCAAACAGAGAAAATTAGTGAATATGAACTGACTGAATATTTGATGAAAGAATTTAGATTTAAAGGATTAAAAAAAGAAAATGAATATATAAAAGAGATACTTAGCTCAGGTTTGGAAAAGATAGATGATGAGACATACCGTAAAAAAATATTTGACAAACCTCCTTACAGTAAAGGTTTTTTTACAGATAACGGAGAGTTTAAATTTTTAACGGAAGATTTTGAGTATAATAAAAAAACTTTTGAAGTTGTTACCGCAAAAGAGGCTAAAGCCCTTAATTCTCAATTTAAAAGGGATAAAAACGTATATGTAAACCCAAATAGTAATTTTATTATGTTAAATTGGTTGGAACAAAATATAGAAAAAAAAAGAGTGGTGTTTAGTAATAAAATTCCAAAAAATATTATTTTTGCAAAGGGAGGGGATGTTATTAACAACTTTATAAACTGTAAAGGAGAAAACGCTTATTATGAAATTTTCTAAAAACTCCAAATGTCCGTGTGGAAGCGGAAAAAAATATAAAGAATGCTGTTACAAATGGCATAAGATTTCAAAGGCTCCGAATGCGCTATTGCTTATGAAAAGCAGATATTCCGCATATGCGCTCGGAGATGCGGATTATATTATTAAAACTACCCATTCGGGCTCACCTCATTATGAAAAAGATATAAAAGCATGGAAAAAGTCGATTAAAAACTTTTCTGAATCTGAATTTAAAAAACTTGAAATAGTAGAATATAAAAATGAAGGAAAAAAAGCTTTTGTTAAATTTAAGGCTTATATTGACGATTTTATTATGGAAGAAGAAAGTTTTTTTGTAAAAGAGGACAAATGGTATTACGTTGAAGGGGTTGAAAAAGGCGTATAATTCAAAAAAGGGTAGGCTATGAAAATAAATCGTTTTCCTAAAATGGCGGCGCTTCAAAAATTCAGGGCTTTAAAACTAGGATATGAAAAACCTTTAGCTGAAGCTATAGGAATAGCAGAAGCCACAAAGTATGCTATTTTTAAAAATCTTTCTCACAAAAAAAGGGTATTACAGGAAAAAGAGGAAGTGTTTAAAAAGTATCGGGGAGAAAAAGAACTTGACGAAAAAACTTTTGAAATATTTAAGCTTCAAGCTCTTGATGGACTTCCTTATGTGGGCGGAAAAATATATACCAGTGATGATTATAAAAAAGCCGTGTTTTTGAGATTTGGTGAGGAAATAGGAAAAAAAATAGAAGGGTGGGCAGAAAATATCGTTAAAAACTGTGATGAAAAAGTGTTAAAAAGCGAAAATAAATTTTTTAACGAATGCTGGAAACCCCATCGGGACGAATTAAGCGAAATTTAAAGTTTAAATCTTAGTTTTATTGCTTTTGCGAGAGAATTTATATCTACGTTTTCAAAATGTACGCCCGTTGGGACTCCTTGGGCTATTTGGGAAAATTCTATGTTTAAATCTTTTAGTTTATCTTCAAGATAAAGCGTTCTGGCTTCGCTTTCTACTGAAGGAGGGAAAGCAAATATTACTTCTTTTATCTCTTTTTGAGAAATTAAGTTTCTTAATTTTTGAATATGTTCGTCATCAAGATGGTTTAATACGAAATAATAGCCGTGATAACTGCCGCTTTCTTCTATTATTAATATGTCTTTTGGCGATTCTACTATCGCTAAGGTTTTATCCCTGTTTGGGTCATCGCATATCGAGCATATTTCATGTTCACTAAAATTTCCACATATTTCGCATGTTTTTACGTTTGTTACGACTTCTTCTATTGCGTTTATAAGTTTTAAAGCTTTAAATTTATCTTTTGCGAGACTTAAAGCAAGTCTGGTTGCGGATTTTTTTCCTATACTAGGTAATTCTTCAAAAGCTTCGATTAAATGTTGGATACTCTGAAGGTCTTTCATTTCTTTCCTATTTTGGATAAAATTTATCTTATTATAAAATTTAATGAAATTATATCACTTTATTCCTAAATATTAACTTGCAAAAAAATAAATATTATGATAAATTCCAAACAAAAAGGAGATTGATATGTTTGACCCGTTTGATGAGCACAAAAGTCCTAAAGATAAATTTTTTGAGATTATGTATCATGCTAATAAAAACCTTGTTATAGAAGAACTTGAAGACGTTTTTAAAAGACTTGCGGCTTTAGAGATTTTGGCTGAAGAGTGTTATGGTGATGAGTTGGAGCAGAAAATAAACGAAGTCGTTTTTAACCGTTCAAGTGAGCTTGAAGAAGTGGAAAATGATTTTTATATTCATACAATGGCTAATATTCTTACAAAAAATGAATAAATTTTTTCTGTTTTTTTTTCCTTTTTTTCTTTATGCTACTCTTATAAGGTTTCCTTATAGTTTTGAATTAAAAAAAGACGAAACAATAAAATTCGATGTTTTATATGACGGACATATTTATCCGTTTGAAATGAGATGGACTCTTTTTATAAACGATATACTCGTTGTTTTGTATAAATATAACTCTTTTCCAAGACAGGTAACGCTGTATAAAGGCCCTCCTTTAAATGATTTTAAAATTAAAATAGCTAAATATCCCGAATTTTATCCATATTTGTTTATTACTTTTAAGGGTTTTAATGATAAAATAGCGAAATTCGAAATAGATTTGTTTAACGACAGAGGCGTTAAAATAGATTTTAAAGGTAAAAAATGAGATATTTTGATATTTTAGATGAAATGTTTTGGGAGTTTGAAGAGTATAGAGATATAAACAAAGGTAAGGGAATTAGGGGGAAACTGATTACCATAATAAACCCAAAAGCCCAAAAACTGGCTGCGGTTGTAGAAGCTATTCATTTGGCGAGTCTTTTACATGATGATGTTATCGATGAAGCAGATATAAGAAGGGGCGTTCGTTCAATCAACGCAAAGTATGGTGAGTATACCGCCGTTATGCTTGGAGATATAGTTTATTCCAGAGCTTTTTATGAACTTATAGATTTTGGAAGCGAAATTGCTAAAATAGTCTCAAATGCCGTTTATCTACTTTCGCAAGGAGAACTTGAAGACGTTAAACTGAGCCGTGATATTAATTTGGATAAAGATAAATATATGGATATGATTTACAAAAAAACGGCTTCTTTAATAGAAGCGGCATGTGGTGCTGCCGCC
>JBDONV010000041.1:0-3200 GCA_039831165.1 Nautiliaceae bacterium
AATAAAATAAAAACTTCCGCTAAGACCTCTTGCCGGAGTATATCTGTTCAAAAAAAGAGCTATATCAAATATTATAATGGTTGCAAAAAGAAAAATAAACAAAATCCTGTACCACTTTCTAAAAACCGGAAGTCTTACTCTATAAGAACTTAAAAATATTTTTACCATAAAAATTACATAAGGCAAAACATAAGGAGCAAAATCGTCTATTTTTATACGTTGTCTAAAAGAAAGCAAAATCGAAAGAAGAAAAGAAAACACGGAAATAAAAAAAATTATATCTTTTTTGAAAAAAAAACCCTTATAAAGGGTATATAGAAAATAAATAAATACAAAAGGAGAAAAAATTAAAATATAAGTTCCTAAAACATCTAAAAAATATCCTCTTGGTTTTCCGGTTATCCTGTAATCAAAAAAATTTGCATTAACAGCAAGCAAAATAAGCACAAAAAGTAAAAATTTACTATCTCTTTTATATATCGCAAAGAAAACAAGAGCAAAATAAAGAGAAATAAAACTATAATCTAAAAAAATATACAGAATAAGAAGAAGATAAGAAAAAAATCTGTAATGTTTATAAAAATAGATAAACAAAAGAGTACAAAAAAGGAGATAAATAGATTTATTCACTATAAGAGAAGAAATAATAAAGCCAGGAATAAGCAAAAAAATCACAAGATTAAAAAAAATATCACTTCTTTTTTCAAAATAATCTTCAGAAATTTTTAAAAACAAAACAGAGCTTAAAAAGCTTATTATAATCTGAGGAAGTCTTAAAGCAAAATCATTATGTCCAAATAAAGAAAAAGAAAACTGCAAAATATATTCAAGAGGCCAAAAATGTTCTATACTTTTAACTTCTACTATAGAAAATGATAAAAATTCTATTCCGTACCACAATAAAAAAGAATAGTAAAAAAGAAGAAAAAAGAAAATTTTCATAATTTTAAAAAATTATTTATTATCTCTTTTCCATACTCGCTCATAATGGATTCGGGATGAAACTGAACACCGTAAATTGGTTTGTCTTTTACTCTTAAAGACATAATCTCTCCATCATCCAGACTAAAAGAAGTAGGAATAATATTTTTAGGAAGATTATCGGGGTTTACCACTAATGAATGATAACGCGTAACTCGAAACTCCTTAGGTAAATCTTTAAAAATATCGTCTTTTAACGTAATTTCAATATCACTTGTTTTTCCATGCATAAGATTTTTCGCCCTTATAATTTCTCCTCCAAAAGCATATGCTATTGACTGATGCCCAAGACAGACACCAAGAATAGGTTTTTGTATTTTTTTTATAACATCAACACTTACACCGGCCTCTTTAGGAGTAGAAGGACCGGGCGAAATGATAATTTTTTCAGGATTTAGTTTTTTAATCTCCTCTACGCTTAATTCGTCATTTCTTATAACTTTTAAATTAGCACCGAGTTCAAGGCAATATTGAACGATATTATATGTAAAACTATCATAATTATCTATCATTAAAATCATTAACTGCCTTTTTTTTAAAAATTATATTAAAATTTCAACAAAAAGGGAATTTAGACAATGGACCTTAAAGAAAAATTAAAAGAGAGGTTAATAACCCTAGAAACAACACCTCCTAAACTACCTACATTAGACCCTATGCTGGAAAAACTGGAAAAAAGCGAAGCTTTTAAATATGTAGACGGATTTTCAACAACCGACTGTCCTTTAAGCAAATTAAAATACAACTCAATTATTGCAGCATACAGAATTCAGCAAAAATTCAATAAACCCGTAATTGCCACTATGAGTATGAGAGATAGAAACAAAATAGCGCTCCAAAGCGATTTATTAGGAGCAAACGATTTAGACGTTACCCATATTTTAGCTTTAACCGGAGACCCAGCAAAAATGAGCGACCAACCCAATACTAAAGGAGTAGTGGAAGGGAGCAGTATTTTGCTGCTTGAAATTATAAGAGCTTTTAATAACGGAATGGATTACAGTGGAAAAGAATTTAAAATAAAACCAAAACCGATTACCCCTTTTGCTGTAAGTAATTCATATGCCAAAAATTTTTCCACTATAGAAAAAAAAATGTATAAAAAAGTAAAAAATTATGCATCCGCTATTATAACTCAGCCAGTTTACGATATAGAAATAGTAGAAAAAATGATAGAAATAAGAGATAAAATAAGAAAAGAATTTAACGACGAAAGAAAAGAATTTGAAATAATTTTCGGTTTTTTTCCTATTACAAAACTCAAAACCGCACAATTTTTACATGCTCACGTACCGGGAATATATGTACCGGACAATTGGATAGAAAAATTAATTAAAGCCCATAAAATATCTCAAAACGAAGAATATAAAGTAGGATTAGAACTGAGTAAAACTCTTTTTAATAAACTTTTAAAAAAACATCCTAAAATTCATATAATGACCGCAAACAGATTTGAAATAGTTCAAGAGCTTTTTTAAAAAGCTCTTGAATAAGAAAGCGTATATACATTTGAATAACAATTACTACTTCCATTGTTATACTTACTTTTTATATAACCCACTTTAATACTCTCTTTTTTAGATATTGCATAATTTACAGACAAACCAGCAGAATATTTATACTCATCCCCTGTTGTATATACTACAAATCCATCATTTGCAACTTTATAAGCGCTCTTACCAAAGGAAAGGTTTAATGTAGTAGTCCAAGGACCTTGAAAATTCTGTAATTTCATATCAACATTAGAATAATTGTCTTTAGGAGTTATATTATCTTTATTAAGATGGATGTGATTATATTTTACTTCAGTATAAAATGAACCTATTTTAGAATAATAATTCCCAAAATTAAATCCAACTTTCGGAGATACCTGAATTATTTTAAAACCTCCGTTGTCTTCATAATCGGAATAATATAAATCAATTCCCGCATTATACTTTAAATACTTATAATAAAGTATTCCTAATATGAACACTTTATCATATTTTGAATCATCTCCCTGTTTAACCCATATATTATGAATACCTGCTTTATATGCAAGATTATAACCTTGATAAAAATGACCTATTATTGTGAAATCGTTCTGTTTCCAGTCATCAATATTAGTATCTTCTTTATATTTAATTTTTGTATGTTCAGCATCAAATTCTATTTTATGTTTAGGAAAAAAGTAATTTCCATAAACACCAAATACATATCCTTTATCTTTTAAAGAGGCA
>JBDONV010000234.1:0-3163 GCA_039831165.1 Nautiliaceae bacterium
AGAGCAGTATAAGAAATTTTGATAGTGAAAATAATTTTACCTATTTTGACAGGGATTTAAACGTATATTCTTTAATGGAAATTAATATTACAGCCGAAAATAAAGATAATGAAATTACTAAAAATTATAATGTTTTATGTGCCGCTAAACCTATTGAGATAAATATTACGAATAAACTTTCGCATACTGATAATTTTGAAAAGTTAATTTATTTTTATACGGATGCTAATGATACTAACAGCAGTGAAGCAAATATCAGTGTAGATAGTCAAATTGAGTATTCAATAGAATATAATGAAAGCAATTTTACAACTGAAAATAACGGAAGTACTAAAATAGTTGTTTATTTTAATTTTGACAGAAATATTTCAAATCCTATTAATCCATTAGAAGTTAATGTTACAGAAATAAAAGTTAAAGATGAAAATAACGTAACTGGAGAAGTGAACTTAACCGATAGACTTAGATATTATTACGGTAATATCAAAACAGTGGATATTATTGCGACCGATGATAATATTGAAGCGAATATGACCTTTTTGGTATATGCCAAAAACGGTGAGGACCCTCTTTTGCCTTCCAGTACAAAGGAAGTGGAATATAACTGGTTTATAAATACCATTCACGGAGATATTGACGGAAATATCAGTATTAATGAAATAAATATTTCAAGCGGTTACGCTGTTTCCAATGATATAAGCGGTGTTAGCGTATCATATGCAAAAGTAGAAAACGGCGGCAAATTGGTCGTAGATGTCAACAGAAGCGATAATAATGTTGATTTTGCCGTATTTCATCTATTATCTCCTCGCTTTGAGTGGCTTTGGTATTCGAGGTTTGGTGAAGAATATAATATAAGTAACGGCAGCAGTTGCAAAAATCACTTCTGTTTTACTATAACATGGGAAAACGGAGGCGAACAGGGAGAAGTCGGAAGCGGGGATTTTGAGGGGAAAGAATCAAATATAACTAAAACAAATAATAAAAGAAGAGGCGTAAAAATTTATAGATAAATATTGTCTATAAGTCTGGTACTTCCGACATAAGCGGCTATTAAAACAATAGTGTTTCCGGGTTCTATTTTATCTATATAATTAAAATCCTTATCTACAAAAGCTATATATTGAAGTTTATCAACGTCTAAGATATTTATCATCTCTTTTTTTATTTCTTCTATATCGGTTGTTTTATGTGAAAGTTTTGCCGCTTTTTTTAGGGCTTTGCTTATACTTAGGGCTCTTTGTCTCTCTTCTGGACTTAGATAAATATTTCTGCTCGAAAGAGCTAAACCGTCTTTTTCCCTTACCGTATCGCACTCTTTTATTTTCACATTAAAAAAGAAATTATTGACCATCTGTTTAATAAGGTAAAGCTGTTGGGCGTCTTTTTTTCCGAAATAGGCTCTTGTTGGAGATATTATGTTAAAAAGTTTGTTTACTACCTGTAAAACCCCGTCAAAATGCCCCGGTCTAAAAAAACCTTCTAAAATGTAACCTTTTATTTTAGGCGCTTTTATTAAAATTTCGTCATCGGTATACATATTCTCAGGAGTCGGTGTAAATACGGCATCCACTCCCGCACGTTTACATATTTCAAAATCGGCTTCTAATCTTCTTGGGTATTTATTAAAATCTTCTCCAGGCAGAAACTGGGTTGGATTTACGAAAATAGAAACTATTACATAATCGTTTTCTTCTTTTGCTTTTTTGATTAAGGAAAGATGACCCTCATGTAACGCTCCCATAGTTGGGACAAATCCGACCGAGCCTTTTAAATTTTTTCTATATTCTTTTGCTTCTTTTGGAGAATGTAGAATTTTCATAAGATGACCTTTTTTGATAGAATTATATAAAACTATTTTTTATAATAAAAGGAGCAAACCGTATGGATGCTTTTGAATACAGTGAGTTAATAAAAGACCTGGAAAATAAGCTAAAAAACATAGAGTCCATTTTAAAACCGGATGAACTTCAAAAAAGACTTAATGAAATTACCGACATGGAAAACGACCCTGAATTTTGGAACGACCCTAAAAAGTCGGCAAAGATACAAAAAGAAAAAAATGCTATTTTAAGAAAACTTGAAAAATATCAAAAAGCAAAACAGGCTTTAATGGATAATAAAGATATGTATGAACTAGCTTCCCTTGAAGAAGATGAAGAGACGTTAAATGAAGTTTTCAACGATGTAAAAGAGCTTGAAAAAATAATAAGAGACCTTGAAATCGAAGTTATGCTAAGCGGTGAAAACGATGAAAAAAACGCTATTATCACTATACATCCGGGTGCCGGAGGAACGGAATCGCATGACTGGGCGAGTATGCTTTACAGGATGTATCTGAGATTTGCCGAAAGAAAAGGATGGAAGGTTGACGTGCTTGATTATCAGGCGGGAGATGAAGCGGGTATTAAAGACGCAACCCTTCTTATAAAAGGCGAAAACGCCTATGGATATTTAAAAGTTGAAAACGGGATTCACAGGCTGGTTAGAGTCAGTCCGTTTGACAGTGCCGGAAGACGCCATACGTCTTTTGCATCTGTTCAGGTTTCTCCTGAAATCGATGATGATATAGAAATAGAAATAGACCCTAAAGATATAAGAATAGACGTCTTTCGTGCAAGCGGAGCTGGAGGTCAGCATGTAAATAAAACGGAAAGCGCCGTAAGAATTACCCATGAACCAACAGGAATAGTAGTTAGCTGTCAGCAGGACAGGTCTCAGCACAAAAATAAAGAGATGGC
This sequence comes from Nautiliaceae bacterium, assembly GCA_039831165.1. Classification (GTDB taxonomy): domain Bacteria; phylum Campylobacterota; class Campylobacteria; order Campylobacterales; family Nautiliaceae; genus Caminibacter. Next base: position 2,742 of record JBDONV010000234.1, read on the forward strand.
TTTTAAAATGTTAAAATCAAAGCTTTATGAGCTTGAGCTTGAGAAAAGAAGAGCCGAAGAGGAAGGAAAGCCAAAAGACGAAATGGGATGGGGACATCAAATCAGAAGTTATGTTCTTTTCCCTTATCAACAGGTAAAAGACAATAGAAGTAACAAGTCTTATTCGAAGGTTGATGATATTCTTGACGGCGATTTGGATGAGATTATAGAAGATGTGTTAATTTCTCAAAAAAGCGAGTCATGAAAAAAGCTCTTACTCTTATAGAACTGATTTTTACTATTATTATTATAGGGATAACGTTTACTGTTATTCCAAAAATTATTATTGTATCCAATAAAACTCTTGAGACTACTTTAAAAGAAGAAGTGGTTTTTAATATGATGGCTAAGATGATAGATTTGTCTTTTAAAGAATATGACAA
>JBDONV010000134.1:0-10991 GCA_039831165.1 Nautiliaceae bacterium
TTATAATCGTCGGGCTTTATATACTTTATATATTGATTGTGGCTTTTATAAGACCTGAAATTGCCCCTCCTATTAAAACGAATGAACCATATGCTAAAATTTTAAAACAGGCGGCAAAAAGCCTTATAGCCCCTTTTGTTTTAATAATTATAGTGCTTGGAAGTATATTTGCTGGATTTGCTACTCCTACCGAATCCGCGGCAATAGGCGCTCTTGGTGCGATTATTCTGACTATATTTTATAAAACTTTTAATTTTGAGCTTTTGAGATACGCTAGTGTGGAAACGGTAAAAATTACCGCTATGATTTTTATGATTTTAATAGGAGCTACGGCCTTTTCTTTAGTATTTAACGAAAGCGGAGCAGGGGATATTGTTACGGAATTTTTTACTGATTCTATTCAGAATCAATATGTGTTTATAGCTATAACAATGATTTTGATTTTTATTTTAGGCTTTTTTATAGATTTTATAGAAATTACTTTTATTGTTATTCCTATTTTATTGCCTATTGTTGAAGAGTTTGGAATAGACCCTTTATGGTTTGCCTTACTTATAGCTATAAATCTTCAAACCTCTTTTTTAACGCCGCCTTTTGGATTTAGCCTTTTTTATTTAAAAGGTGCGGCGGGAGATTTAATTAAGACATCGGACCTTTATAAAGGTATTATACCTTTTATTTTAATTCAAATTGTAGTTCTGTTAATAGTAATGTTTTACCCGAAACTCGTATATATATTGGTAAATTAAAATGTATATAGGTACTAGTGGATTTGTATACAGAGAATGGAAGGGAAAATTTTATCCATCAGAACTCCCTTCTTCTAAATGGTTAGATTATTATGTTAAGTTTTTTAATTCATTAGAACTAAATTCTACATTTTATCACATTCCAAAACCTTCTACAATTAAATCATGGAAATATAAAACAAAAAAATACAATTTAAAACTAAGCATTAAAGCAAACAAGGAAATAACTCATAAATTCCCTTTAAGTGCTAAAAAAGCAAACGAATTTTTAATATTGTTTGATGAATTAGAAGAGTATATAGGGGCTTTTTTATTTCAGTTTCCTTCAAGTTTTGATTATAACTATGAGATTTTGAAAAATTTTATAGAAGGGCTTAATAAAAATTATAAATTAGCCTTTGAGTTTAGACAAAAAAACTGGTATAACGATAAAGTATTCGAACTTTTAAGTAAAAACGGTATTTCTCTTGTATGGCATGATTTTAATCAACCGTTTGTAATGAAAAAGACAGCTGAGTTTGTTTATTTAAGAGCCCACGGATTTGAAGGAAAATACAAAGGAAGCTATCCGGACGAATTTTTGGAAATGTTTTTAAAAGCGGATTTTTGTTATTTTAATAATACATCCGATGTAAGTGCCGTAAAAGACGCTTTAAGGCTTAAAGAGATGGCTGAAAAAATTAAAAGGGAAGAATAAATATTTTTTAGAGAATATACATTATGTTAACTAAATTATTGAAAAATAAAAAAATTACTCAAATAAAACATCTTTACCATTAAGTTCAGAAAAAATAAATTCAACAAGCTCATAAGCAAGCTTTTCTTTTGCGTTTTTATAATCATCCCCCTTTATTGTTATATTATAACGTTTTGCTAGATTTTGTATTTCTTCTAGAGATTCAAGTTTTTCAAATTCTTCTATAATTTTCTGATATTTTTCTGGAACGCTGCTTTTAAGATTTATAAGATATTTTTCTTCCATTTCTTTTTATTAACCTTTGTTAAAAAATCTCAATTATTATAATATCATTTACCCCCCCCCTGTCAATAAAACAACTAAAAATCTGATTATTTTTTATTCAGCGTTTTAATAAACTCCTCATGAATAACTTTATTACTTGCAACAATGCATTTGTCTTTAAACATATCAAATTCATCACCTCTGTTGTTTGAAACTTTACCCCCCGCTTCTTTTAAAATAAAACTTCCAGCCGCAACATCCCATGGTTTTAAATTTATTTCATAAAATCCCTCATATCTGCCGCATGCTACATAACATAAATCAAGAGCCGCGCTGCCAAGTCTTCTTATATCCTGGCATTTTGGAAGAATGTTTTTAAGTTTTTCCATAACCCATTCCAAATCTTCAGTATTATCGGCGCTTGAATAAGGAAACCCTGTAGCTATAAGTGCTCTTTGAAAAAAATTGTTTTTTGAAACTTCTATTTTTTTTGTATTTAAAAACGCCCCTTCGTCTTTTATTGCATAAAAAAACTCCTTTAAAATAGGATTATAAACAAATCCATAGGTTAAAATACCTTTTTTATAAATTGCTACGCTTATTGCGCAGTGTGGAATTTTATGAGCAAAATTGGTAGTTCCGTCGATAGGGTCTATAATAACGGTATTATAAGGAATTTTAAAAACAGATTCGCTCTCTTCCGCTATGAAATCAAAACCGAAAGAGGAAAAAGCCTCTTTTAAAAAGGCTTCCACTTTAACATCAAATTGTGTAACTAAGTCTTTTTTCCCTTTTAAATCTATATTTTTTTTAGATGAGAAAAAACCTTCTTTTAATAAATCTCCGGCTTCTAAAATTATCTCTTCAAATTTTTTGAACTCATGCATAAAATCTCCAATTTTTTTTGCAATTATACATTATATCCAAGTTCTCTCGCTACTCTTTTTATATTTTCAAGTCTTTTTTCAATAGGCGGATGAGAACTGAATAATTCGCTTATAAACCCGACTATTCCAAAAGCTTTCATTTCCGGAGGAAGAGCAACTTGTTCTTTTGGAATTTGTCCAAGTTTTGCCAAAGCGTAATAAATACCTTGAGGTCCGTCTATTCTCACGGCACCTTCGTCGGCTTTATATTCTCTGTATCTGCTAAACCACATCGCAAGCATTGTCGCAAAAATGCTTAAAACCATTTCAAGAGCAAAACTTATTGCCATATAAGCAAAAGGATTAGGATTGCCCTCTTCGTCTTTTGGTGCGATAATATTTGCGATAAGTCTTGATACGAAAAATACTAAAGAGTTTAAAACCCCCTGAACAAGCGTCATCGTTATCATATCGCCGTTTTTAATATGATTTATTTCATGGGCTATTACACCTTCTATCTCTTTTGCGTCCATTAAATCAAAAAGAGACGTTGAAACGGCTACAAGGGCGTTATTTTTGCTAGGACCGGTTGCAAAAGCATTTGGAGGTCCGTCAAAAACTCCTACTTCAGGCATTGGTATTCCCGCTTTTTGAGAAAGAGCCGCCACAGTTTCAATAAGCCATCTTTCGGCTTCTGTAGTAGGAGTTTCTATAATTCTAACTCCCATGGAAGTTTTTGCCATCCATTTTGAAAGTAATAAAGAGATAATACTACCGCTAAAACCTATAATAACGGCTAAAATTGCAAGTCCGGTTACGCTTTGAGGGTCAAGCCTCACTCCGAATATGGCTTCTATTACAAATATCGAAAGATATATAGAAGCCATAACGGCAATATTCATTAAAATAAGCATTAAAATAGCCATAAATCCTCCTTTAAGTTTTAGTCTTATTATATCAAGTTTTCTATTAAAAACAAATTAATTTTATTTTTTTCTTATCATGAGATAGTATATGGTTACTATTGGAACGGTTACGTTTAATACTGTAACTATAATCATTAAAATACCAAGCTGGGAATAATCCTGAGGAACAATTACTTTTCCGTTTTCTACAACTTCCCTGCTTACGACAAATATCTGATTAAGGTATTTTGTTAAAAGTCCTCCTGCAGTTAACGCCAGATTCATAAGACTTGCCATAAGCGCGAACCATGTAGCCCTTTTACCTTCCGGAGCGTATATAGCTATAAGTGTTAGAAGCGGAATCATACTAAGCTGCGCAAACGGGGATTCAAGAGCTGTATCTATAACGGCTACGGTTTTTGGGTCTATACCTAAACTTTGAGGAATTCCGTAATAAAGTCCTATAATAGGCAAAAAAAGAATAGTTGTTATTATTGTAAGCCATAAAAGAGTATAATGAGCTGGTTTTTTGGCTATAAAATCGCTAAAGAGCCACATTCCAAGAATTGATAAAACCGCTCCTATCTGTGAAAGCGTTCCAAAAAAAGCTTTATTAAAATGAAGTACGTCTATCTCCCACCACTGAAGTCCGGGACCAACACTTGGCATAGCCCTGTAGACGAATATTACCACAGCGGTTTTTATAATAAAAGAGCGAGTTTTAGGGGCTATGTCTTTTAAAATCAGACTTATCATATAAGTTATAACACCAAGGCTGACGATAAATACTATTTCTTGAGAATATTTGAATATGAAAGCTAAAATTTTATTATTCCATTGCTGATATTGTCCGTATCCCATAAGTACGACAAATACGGCAAAAATAAGCCCACCGCATAATATTTGGCAGTTTATAGGACTTCTTTTAACATTTTCAAGTTTTATAATAGTAACTCCTATAACGGAAATTAAAGGAATAATAAGAGATATCTTAAAAATGGTTTCATAAGATAGAATCTGGGCAAGCCATCCGGAAAGTCCCGCAACCATAACTCCGGCTAGAGAAATAGCAAGACGTCCTAAAATCTGAACGTATGCTAGTTCTTCCTGAACTTTTTCTTCAGGTTGGTTTCTGTCTACGACTTCAGTACTCATAGCATCGGCTACAACGTCTTGAAGAACAAATCCGATAACGGTTAAAAGCGCCGAAATAATATAGACGTTTTCTTTTGAAGCGAATTTAGCCCAGGAGTAATCTCCCGCAAGTCCTATTAAAAGGATAGTCCCGGCGGCTATTAAAGAAGCACCTATATAAACATATGCCCTTCTTTGAGAACCAAGAATTGGAACACTGTCAACAAGCTGACCGAATACCATTTTAATAGTCCAAGGAATACTTAGCCAAACTCCTAAAGTAACCAATGCGGCGGCAGAAAGTTTTAACTCCTCTTTTACCCAGAAGGTTTCGGCTACACTGCTAATACCGCTGGCTCCATAGGCAAAATATATCATTAAAAGAGGCAAATAACGGAGTTTAAAGTGTTTGATTGGGTTTAATAAAGAGTTTTTTATTGATTGTTTTATTGTATTTATTGTCATTTTTTATCCTTAAAAACTTAACATAATAATCTTACTATATAATACAATTAGATTTTTTCCGCTTTAATAATCCCTTCAAAAGCAACCTGTATCATTTTATCAATTTCATCATAATTAATTATATAAGGAGGCATAAAATATATAACGTTTCCAAGAGGCCTTAAAAGAACGCCGTTTTTTAACCCGTATTCATAAACCTTAAGCCCTCTTCTTTCCCGCCATGGATAATCAATCATTTCAATCGCTGTAATCATTCCCGTTTGTCTTATATTTTTTACGTTTGGAAGTTCTTTGAATTTTTGAATATTTTTCCATATATAAGAGGCTTTTTTTTCATTATTTTCAATAACTGGTTCGTTTTCGAAAATATCAAGAGTAGCGTTTGCAGCAGCTATAGCTATTGGATTTGCCGTATAAGAATGCGAATGCAAAAACGCTTTCATCTCCTCATAATCACAATAAAAAGCCGAATATATCTCATTTGTAGTCAATACTAAACTAAGAGGCAGATATCCTCCTGTTAGCCCTTTGCTTAGAGTCATAAAATCAGGCTTTATTCCAGCCTGTTCACAGGCAAACATAGTTCCCGTTCTTCCAAAACCTACGGCAATTTCGTCTGCGATCATATGTATTTCAAACTCTTCACATAATTTTTTTAGTCCTTTTACAAAAATAGGATGATGCATTTTCATATACCCGGCACATTGAACTAATGGCTCTATAATTAAAGCGCTCACTTCCTTGTGATATTCTTCAAAAATTTTTCTTGCTTTTTTAAGGGTTTGTAATGCTTTTTCTTCGCTTTTATCCTCCGGAATGGGAATTGTCACATTTTTAATAAGTATCTCTTTGTAAGTGTCTTTATAAAGCCCTACGTCACCTACACTTAAAGCCCCTATAGTCTCTCCATGATATGAATTTTCCAGACTGAAAAAAAGAGGTTTTATTTTACCCTTATTTTTCCAATAGTGAAAACTCATTTTTATTGCCACTTCTACCGCACTGCTTCCGTTATCCGCATAAAACACTTTATCAAAACCAGTAAGAGAACATATACGCTCTCCTAATCTAACAGCGCCTTCGTGCGTAAATCCCGCAAAAATCACATGTTCTAACTTTTCAAGCTGCTCTTTTATTTTTTTATTTATATAAGGATTTTTATGACCGAAGAGATTTACCCACCAACTACTGATTGCATCTATATATTTATTTTCTTCAAAATCGTAAAGATAAACGCCCTCCCCTTTTTTAATTGGAATCATAGGCAAAAATTCATGGTCTTTCATTTGAGTACAAGGATGCCAGTTATATTGTAAATCTTTTTGGATAATTTCACTGTTTTTCATAATAATCCCTTTATTGTGAGCTTTTTTTTTATTATAATATCACAAAATCTCAAAATATAAGGAAATTAATGATAGAGTGGATGCAAACTCACAGGAAATGGTTGGTAATTACCATATGGATAGCGACTATTGCTTTTATAGGAGCAGGATTCGTAGGATGGGGACAGTTTCAATTTGGTAAAAACGCTTCTACAGTAGCAAAAGTTGGCAATACCGAAGTCAGTGTAAAAGACTGGCAGGAGAGTTACTCTCAAATTTTTGAAGAATACAATAAAGCTCTTGGGGGAACGCTTGATGAAGCAACTGCAAAAAAACTCGGTCTTCAAAAAATAGCACTTCAAAGAGCAATTCAAACGGCAATTTTAAGAGAATATGCAAAAAATTTAGATTTGTACGTAACAGATGAAGACGTAGCTAAAAAAATTTTGGAGTATTTTAAAGATAAACAGACATACAAAACATATTTAAAAAATACGGGACAAAAAGCGGTTGATTTTGAAGAGAAATTAAAAAAACAGCTGTTAATAGAAAAACTTTTAACTTTTTTACATATTAAACCGTCAAATACGGAACTCATAAGTGTAGGAAGTGCTCTTTATAATGCCGATAGACTAGAAATAAACATTTTAAAAAGAGAAAATATAAATGTTAAAGTTAATGAAAAAGAGATAAAAGAGTTTTGGAGCAAAAATAAAAACAAATATTTAACCCCTATTCAATATAAAATAGCTTACACAGTAATTCCTTTAAATCAACAAATAGATGATAATATTTTAAAAAATTTTTATAAAGAAAACAAATTAAATTATAAAAATGAAAAAGGAGAAATTCAAGCTTTTGAAAAAGTTAGACATAAAGTTAAAGAAGATTATTTGGCTCATAAATTAAAAAAAGAAGCTATTCTGGCGTATAAAAATTTAAAAACCTCAAAAGGTGACTATAAAATAAAGACCGTTCCTTTTTCAAATGATTTGATTCCTGAAGAAAAAATGCAAACATTAATAAAAAACGGTTATTTAAAACCTTTCGTATATAAAGAAAAATATATAACCGCAAAACTTCTTGAAGAGATAAAACCAAAACCTCTCGAATTTTCAAAAGCAAAAGAAATGGTTTTACAAGATTTAATAAACAAAAAAAGTTACGAAAAACTTATATTAACGGCAAAAAATATGCTTTCTAATTTTAAAGGAAAAGATTTGGGATTTGTTACTAAATATGACGCCAATAAAATAAAAAATCTTCCTGCCCAGGCGGCTCAGGAATTTTTATTTAGGGTGTTTGTCTCCCAAAAACCTAAAGATTTTGTTCTTATTCCTTCAAAAAACCCACAATACGCAGTTCTTTATAAAATTAAGGAACAAAAATTGCTTGATGAAAAGAAATATGAAGAAAATAAAAAATATGTTTACAATTTAACAGAGGCTCTGATAAATTCTCAGCTTTTAGCGGATTTATTAAAAGAGCTTTCTCAAAAATATGAAATAGTGTCTTATGTAAAGGATAAAGATTGAAAAATATCTTGGCAATAGATTTAGGAAGCTATGAAACAACCGCAATTATAGCCAATTATGATGAAAATACCGACAATCTCTCGATAAGCGGTGTTGGTATAGCCAAATCAAAAGGAGTAAAAAAAGGAGCCATTACAAATATAGACCAGGCTTCAAAATCGATAAAACAAGCCCTTAACGACGCTAAAAGAGTAGCCGGAGTTGAAGTCTCAAAAGCCATAGTCGCTATGTCTTCAGCTTATACCAAAAGCATTACAAGCTATGGAATAGTTAATATACCTGAAAACGAAATTACTATAAAAGAAATAAACAGAGCCATAAATACTGCTCTTTATAACGCTAACATCCCGGCTGATTATCAGCTTTTGCAGGCTATTCCTTATGATTTTAAAGTAGATGATTTAAGCGAAATAGAAGACCCGGCCGGAATGAGCGGAAGCAGGCTTGAAGTTTCTTTACATTTAATAGTAGCTCAAAAAAGCGGTATAGAAAACTTAAAAAAAACATTAAAACAGGCAGGATTAGAAATAGAAAACATCGTAGCCGCAGGTTATGCAAGCGGGCTTGCAGTTTTAAACGAAGATGAAAAAGAATTAGGAGTGGCGTTGATAGATATAGGAGCGACAACTTCGGATTTGGCTATTTTCATAAATAAATGTATAAGATACACAGATTATTTAGGAGTTGGAAGCCATCATATAACAAATGACCTTTCTATGGCTCTTCATACCCCTCTATCGGATGCCGAAGCTATCAAAATAAATTTTGAAGAATATGTAAAAAACGATACGGATTTAATCGAGATTTCAGTAATAGGAAGTGAAGAAGAAAAACAAAAAGCCTCAATTACTACCATAACTCAAGTAATAAGCGCAAGAATTGAAGAAACCTTTTTACTGTTAAATAAAGAAATAGAAGAATCAGGATTAAAAAATAAAATCGGAGCCGGAGTGGTCTTAACAGGAGGATTTACTAATTTTTATAATATAAAAGAAATAGCCTCATCTTTTTTTGACAATCTTCCGGTAAGAGTAGGAATTCCTAAAAAAATTGACGGTCTTTTTGAAAATTTAAAAGCCCCTCAATTTTCAACGGCTCTTGGATTGTTGTTATACGGCAAAAAAGAGGGATTAACATATGAAATAGATTCAAACAGACAGTTTAGAAGCAGATATACTCTTAGCGAAATTCAACATCATTCTCAAAAAGAAGAAGAAAAAATAAAAGAAAAAGAAGAACTGGTAGAAATTGTTAGCAAGAAAAAAGAGCCCGGGTTAATTCAAAGATTTAAAACTTGGCTTAGCAATTTATTTTAAGAAAGGATGTAAGATGGAAGAACTTTTCGTAATAAACGATATGGTTGACGGCCCGAAAATAAAAGTAATAGGAGTCGGAGGCGGCGGAAACAATATGATAAATTATATGGCGGATAAAGGTATAAAAGATGTTGAATTAATAGCTGCAAATACTGATATTCAGGCACTAAAAACAAGCAAAGCACATAAAAAAATACAGCTTGGAAGTAACCTTACTAAAGGTCTTGGAGCCGGTATGAGACCGGAAGTAGGAGCAAAAGCTGCAGAAGAGAGTTTTGAAGAAATAAAAGAAACTCTAAAAGGTGCCGATTTAGTATTTATATCAGCGGGAATGGGAGGGGGAACAGGAACCGGTGCAGCCCCTATTATTGCAAAAGCCGCAAAAGAAGTCGGAGCTCTTACAATAGGAGTTGTAACAAAACCTTTTACGTTTGAAGGTCCTAAAAGAAGAAAGCTTGCTGAAATAGGAACAAATGAGCTTAAAAACGAAGCAAACTCCATAGTAGTAATTCCAAACGACAAGATTTTAACCATTATAGATAGGAAAGTCGGAAGAAGAGAAGCGTTTTCTTTAGTTGACGATGTATTATATAAAGCTGTAAGCGGAATTTCAAATATGGTTATCAGCTACGGAGAAAACGATATTAACGTTGACTTTAACGACCTTAAAACCGTTATGTCTCATAAAGGTCTCGCTCTTATGGGAGTTGGGGAAGAAAAAGGTGAAAATGCTGCGTTCAATGCAATTAAAAAAGCAATTGAATCACCTCTTCTTGACAATATTTCTATTGACGGAGCGATGGGTGTGCTTGTTCATTTTACGCTGCATGAAGATTATCCTCTGGTAGAAATGGAAGAGAGTATGAACCTTGTGTATGAAAAAGCGGATGAAGACGCTGATATTATTTTCGGTACCACAACCGACAACTCCTTAGCGCCTGATGAAATTAAAGTAACAATAGTAGCTACAGGTTTTGAGAGAGAAAAAGCCGCTAACAAACCGGATAAAGAAATTAAAAACACGGTAGAAGAACTTTTGGTAAAAAGAAAAGTTTCAGGCGGAATAGATTTAGACAGTGACGCCCTTGATATTCCTACATGGCTTAGAAAAGCAAAAGATTAATAAAAAACAAGGAAAATGGCAGATAATACATAATCTGCCATAAATACCGCCACAGATGAAAAAACGACTGCTTTAGTTGTACTCTGTCCCACTCCTTTTGCCCCTCCTCTGGTATTGTATCCTATATATGTTCCTATAGCGCTTATAATATAACCAAAAACGGCTCCTTTAATAAGCCCCTGATTTATCTCTTTCATTTCCGCAAAGTGTTTTAAATTATCAAGATAAGCATAACCGTTAACATCCAAAGAATACACGCTTATAAAATAAGCCCCTATATTGGCCACAGCATCAAAAAACACAATTAAAAGAGGAAGGGATATAATAGTGGCTAAAATTTTAGGCACTATGAGATAATGTTTTGAATCAACAGCCATAACCTCTAAAGCGTCTATCTGTTCGGTTACCCGCATACTTCCAAGTTCCGCCGCATAAGCGCTTATTCCACGGCTGATAACCATCAAAGCTGCAAATACGGGACCTAGTTCTTTTACTATAGAGACGAAAATCGTATATCCCATAAAATCCTCTATTCCAAATTTGTGAAAACCATGATAAAGCTGCACAGCCTCCACAAGACCAGTAAAAAAAGAGGTTAAAAATATTACTCCC
>JBDONV010000226.1:0-3137 GCA_039831165.1 Nautiliaceae bacterium
TGCCAAATGGCTTTAAAAGAATCGCTCATACACAAAACGCCCCTTATGCCGCAATCGTAAATGAAGAAAAAGAGATATACGCTATTCAGTTTCATCCTGAGGTTACCCATAGCGTAGAGGGACAAAAAATTTTAAGAAACTTTGCAAGAGAAGTGTGTGGTGTTACAAGCAAATGGGATATGGCGCATTTTGCAAAAGAACAGATTAAAAAAATTCGTGAGCAAGTAGGCGACAATAAAGTTATATGTGCCTTAAGCGGAGGGGTTGACTCTTCTGTAACAGCTGCTCTTTTACACGAAGCAATCGGAGATAAGCTTATTCCTATTTTTGTTGATACTGGGCTTCTTAGAAAAAATGAAAGAGAAGAAGTTGAACATGCATTTAAAAACGTTTTACATGTGCCTTTAATTACGGTTGATGCAAGAGAAAAATTTTTAAGCAGATTAAAAGGGGTAACCGACCCTGAAGAAAAAAGAAAAATTATCGGTCATACATTTATTGAAGTATTTGACGAAGAGGCAAAAAAACATAAAGACGCTAAATTTTTAGCTCAGGGTACTTTATATCCTGACGTGATTGAGAGTGTAAGCGTTAAAGGCCCTTCTAAAACAATTAAATCTCATCACAATGTCGGTGGGCTTCCTGATTGGATGAAATTTGAATTAATCGAACCTTTAAGAGAACTTTTTAAAGATGAGGTTAGGAAACTGGGACTTGAGCTTGGGCTTCCAAAAGATTTGGTTTATCGTCATCCTTTTCCGGGTCCCGGACTTGCCATTAGAATTATGGGTGAAGTAAATGAAAAAGATTTAGAGATTTTAAGGGAAGCGGACGCAATACTTATTCAAGAGCTAAAAGCCTGGGGGCTTTATGATAAAGTATGGCAAGCATTCGCGGTATTATTAAACGTAAGAAGTGTGGGAGTTATGGGAGATAACAGAACTTATGACAATACCGTAGCAATCAGATGCGTAAGCTCAACCGATGGTATGACTGCGACGTTTAGTCATCTGCCGCATGAATTTCTTGAGAGAGTTAGTACCAGAATTATAAACGAAGTTGACGGAATTAACAGAGTTGTTTACGATATTTCAAGCAAACCGCCTGCGACTATAGAGTGGGAGTAATGAGAGATTTAAAATTGCCTATTTATGTTTTAACTCAAGAACAATATGAAGATGTTTTAAATTATCCCGTGATTAAAATAGAGTTTCTTTCTCCTTCTTTTTCTTTTAAAGGAGTTGACTATCTTCTTTTTACTTCAAAAAACGGTGTAAGGGCTGTAAACAGTCTTACTGATGAGTGGAAAGAATATCCGGCTTTTGCTATAGGAAAATCTACCGCAGATGAGATAAAAAAAAATGGCGGTAAAGTTGAATATATAGCAAAAAGTTCGTATGGAGATGAATTTGCCAAAGAAATAAACTCTCAGTATAAAAATAAAACATTTCTTTTTTTTAGGGCTAAAAAACTGGTTTCAAACATAAAAGAACATTTTAAAAACAATTTTTTAAAAGAAGTTATTATTTATGAAACAAAATGCAACAATCCTAAGACGCATATAAAAAAGCCTGCAATAGTTATATTTTCTTCACCTTCAACGGTAGAGTGTTTTAGCAAGGTAGAAGATTTTGAAAACGTCCTTCCAATTGCAATAGGTAAAAAAACAAAAAATAAACTGATGGAGTTTTATAAAGATAATCAGATTTTAATGCCGGGTAAACCTTCGATAAAAGAGTGTATAAAGATTGCAAAAAGTATAAAATTTAGATAAAATTTTATTAAAGAAATCTACTGATTGATTTGAGTTCTTTCAAAAAGCCTGATTGATTTTTACTCAATCTTTTGATATAATTTTATTGCCTGGGAGGAGCGCTACCCGCACATTTTGGGGCCCTACAAGAAATTTTATTGGGGAGACGGTAGTGCCCGGGGTGTGCGGCGATATGGTTTCGCCCCTAAACCGGGCCTCCTATCCCCACTTTGTGGCTCGCGGGAGCCCAAAGTCACTGCGTGAACGCCCTCCCGGGTTTTATAACTTTAAAAGTTTTACCGTTACTGAATGCTCAAAATATTTTTTAATATCTTCAAAATTTTCAGGTTTTAAAGCGTTTATATTTTCTTTATAAGTTAAAAGAGGTGAGATATCTCCTTTTGCAAAATAATCTCCGTATATATTGCTAACTCCGCCACTGCTTTCAAGTTGTGTTAAAAAGTCGAATTTTGTCTGGTTTTTTACTTTTTGAAGGGCTTTTTTCGTAACTTTTGTATTTAAAAGTATTTTTTTTATTTCTTTTACTACTTTTTCCGGATTTACTCCCGGGTTTACCATAGCAAGTGTTAAAAAAACTCCCGGGTCTTTTAATTCCATATTATAAGCGTAAACTTCACTTACTAAAGCTTTTTGGTTTATTAGTTTTTCTCTAAGTATACCGCTTTTACCTCCGCTTAATATTTCAGAGTAAGCATTGAGCGTTATCTGGTCTTTATGGGTAAAATCAGGAATATGAAATGCGATTGCCACTATATCAACTTGTGATTCTCTTTTTATTTCTATTTCTTTATTTCCATCAAGTGGAGGTTCTTTTTGATGTAGGGTAGGGATGTTTTTTCTGTTTTTTATATGAGAAAAATATTTTTCGGCTTTTTCAAATACCGTATCTGGTTCTATATCTCCTGCAACAAGTAAAAAAGCGTTTTTTGGTTGATAATAAACTGAATGAAACTTTTTGATGTCTTCAATATTCCAGTTTAGAATATCTTCTTTAAAGCCTATCGGAGTCCAATGATAAGGGTGATAAATATAAGCGTTGTTAAAAAGTCTGAAATAGAGATATCCTATCGGATTGTTATCTACTCTCCAAAGTCTTTCTTCATAAACGACTTTTCTTTCTCTTTGAAACTCTTCGTCGCTTAAATTAAGATTTTCCATAACTTCACTGAAAAGTTCAAATGTTTTTGAGAGATATTCGGATGATGTTTTAATAAAATAGTGTGTGTAGTCAAATCCGGTAGAAGCGTTGTCAACCCCTCCTAAACTTTTTACTATTTTATCAAATTCTCCCTCTTTTAAATTTTTTGTGGATTTAAAATTCATATGTTCAAGCATATGGGCTATACCCGTTTTGCCTAATATT